>JBBIJG010000354.1:0-3641 GCA_037446095.1 Caldilineae bacterium | reverse complement strand
GGGCCTCCATCACCCTGTCCTGCCACCCCTGGCCGCTGAGAAGGTCAACCAATGAATTGAGGAAGGTTAGGGCTTTATCCCGGTCCTTTCTGGCCTTGTAGCTCTCTGCCAGACTGTCGTACAGTTGGATCAATTCGCTGGCCTGATCTTGTTGCACTGTCTGCAGGTCAATGATTTTCAGGACTTCAATGAAATGTTCCAAAGCATCCTCAATCCGACCCTGGACTCGATAGCACTCTCCCAGGACGAAATGCCTGGCCAGGCCATATTCAGGGTGTCTTGTCGTCAGGGAGAGTTCTCTGATCGCCTCATCGAATCGCATCTTTTCGTGGAGGAGTAACCCCAGGCTGAAATGGATGGCTGGCCGATCTACCCCGGCTTCAATAAGATAAGAATAGTTGGCAATGGCTTTATCTATGGCTCCTCTGGTTTGGCAGTCAATGGCCTGACCCAACAGGGTGTCAATTTGGCCCTGAGTCAGTTTGGGCCTGGCCTCTCTAATCCGGGGTCCTTCGACGAAAGCGGTGACATCGGTGACCACGTCTTCTACAGGATGCTCTTCAAAGAGCGCTTCAGCCAGCTCCATCAATGCTTTTTGCCTGGCCATTTCCACGGGGCTGTCCCTCTCGCCAGCCCCCTCTTCCCTCTCCCTGGCTTCGCCGGGCTGAGGGGTGGGGGGCACTTCGACCCCTTTGCCGGCTTGCAGCGCCTCCAATACGGCGTGAGCCTGGGCATTACGGGGGTCCAGTTCCAGAGCGAGTCGGCATTGTTGGATGGCCTTTTCGTTTTGGCCTCGTCTCTGGAAGATACAGGCCAGGGTCAGGCGTTCTCCGGCGGCGGCGCGCCTGTTGCCCAGCCTGGTGTAGGCCTCGGCCAGACTCAAATGGGCACCCAGGTGGTCAGAGGCCAGGCGGGTCGCTCGCAGCCAGGTCTCTATGGCCTTATCCATGGCTTTTCGCTCGACATAGATGTTGGCCATAGCCAGGTAGGTTTCTGCTGCTTCATTCAATCGCCCCAGGCGCTCCAGAACGTCGGCCACGCGTTCCCAGGCCAGGGGGTCGTCAGGCGTGAGTCGGCTGGCTTTCTGATAGGTACTGAGGGCCTCTTCGAGTTGGTGGGACTCAAAATAGGCCAGGCCAAGGCCAACCAGGGCACTCAGGTCATCGGGAAATTCTGCCAGAGCCCGTTTGTACTCTGCGATAGCTCTGCTCCACTGCTTGTCCCAGGCATAAGTCGAAGCTCTCTTCATGGCCTCTTCAAACACATTCCTTTTGCCAACCACGCTACACCTCCTGGAGTACCCTCGGGCTTTGGGGCTTTATAATAGTATACCACAAGAATGGCAATTAAAAAAGCCCTGGGAACGCAGGATGTTTAACCAGGGTATGTTTGGGACTTTCACGACGGTTCGCCGGTGGTGGGAGGCCAGCCCTAATTTCGCGGAATTACTCTGCGAGTGGCACCACGTCGGGCAGAAACGGTCCCGAAGTGCAACTCCGGGACATCAAAGGTAGGGCCTGCGCCAGCAGTCAAACGGATCCGCTACGCAAGCCCATTTTACCGAAGGCTTGCCATAAAAAGCATTGAGGGGTATAATGGAGGCTAGTTCGAACTTTTTCCCCACATCATCCTTTTCAGTTGGGTGTAGGCTGGCCTGGGGCTGCGATCGGGATTGAGGATAGCATACCAGCGCATGATCTCACGTGCATCATACCAGGGCACACTGCTAAAGTCCAGGTTGAACAGGAAAATGGCCCCCATCCAGGGCCACTCCTCGGCAGCCTTCTGGTAGGCTCGCACCAGGTAAGTAGCCTGCTGTGCTTCGCTGACGGCGGTGGGTTGGTGTTCTCCCGTATCCCAGGGCGATTGCAGTATCCAGCCCAGCTCGGTCACCCACAGGGGTGTCTCACCGTCGCCGTTGGCGAGCATGACCTCGTGCTGGGCCTGGGCCCTGGTGAAGGAAAGCCCCCACGGGTCATGATAGTCGGGCTCGTGGCCAAAACCATAGGGGTGAGTGCCCAGAGCGTCAAAGTAGCCTTTGCCGCCGGCATCGTAAATGCCCTGAATGTAGTCCAGGTCGCCCATAGCTCCTGGCCCACCACCGCCAGTGGTGGATAGACCTCCGGTGATGATGAGGCAATCCGGGTCAACTTCCTTGGCGGCCAGGTAGGCGGCTTTGAGCAGAGCCACGTATTCGGCTGGGTTGGGTTCTCGCATCCCCCAGGCGTAGTTGAGATTGGGTTCATTCCAAATCTCGTAGGCGGCTACGGTGTCCTTGTAGCGGCTTACCAGGGCTCTCATGAAATCGGCAAAGTCTTGAGGATTGTTGGGCGGATGAGTGGGTAGCGTATCCGGTGGGCGGGCCCACTGGGGGGCCATGTTTACCCGCATCATGATGTTTAGCCCCTGAGCGCTGAAGGCCTTGGCGATATTATCGGGGTCCTGCCATTTGAATTCGCCTTTGATGGGTTCCACACTCCCCCAATCCACATAGCTCTTGGCCCACCTGAACCCCAGGTCACGCACCAGATAGGACTTGCCCAGGTCGGCCAGGTTGACGCCGTAACGCAAAGAGGTAGATGGCTCCGGCTGGACCACCGGGCCTGCAGGGGGAGGGTCCAGCATGGCTGGGCAATTCCCTTCGCCTGGCCGTATGGCTGGCGTATCGTCCCAGGCGATGTTGTTAGTCAGCCTGTGCAGATCGCTGCCATCAGGGCGCAGGGCATACAGTTCGTGGTTGCCATCCTGCCATGAGGTGAAGAGGAGCCAGGAGCCATCCAGGGCCCAGATCAGCGAGCCCAGCCAGGCCTCGCTGCGGAAGAGCCAGGTGACTTCTGAGCCATCGGGCCTCATAACGTAGAGGCCGGGTTTGTCCTCCTCATCCCACCCGACGAAAGCGATTCGGCTACCGTCGGGCGACCAGGCCGGGCTGGTCCCCTTCAAGGGCCAGACGGTCAAGATCTTCTCTTCGGAGCCGTCGGCGTTCATGACGTGGATGCCTTCCACTCCGTTGCGCACACCGGCAAAGGCCAATTTCTGGCCATCCGGCGACCAGGCAGGATTCCTATCATCCTGTCCCACCGCGTTGGCGGTCAGGCGTCGTACATGGGTGCCGTCTGCATTGATGACGTAGATTTCCTGGTTCCCATCTCGTTCCGAGACAAAGGCTATCCGAGTTCCGTCTGGCGACCAGACCGGCATGTAGTCCCAGGCCGGGTGGTTGGTGAGGTTGAAGGGATGATCCCCGTTGGCATCCACGACGTATATCTCGCTATTCCCGTCGCGGTGGGTGGTAAAGGCCAACCTGGTGCCGTCAGGAGACCAGGCCGGATCCCAATCGGAAGCGGGATGCCTGGTTAGATTGATCAGGGCTCCCTCGCCATCGAAGCGATAGATTTCGCCGTTGCCCTCACGGTCTGAGGCAAAAGCCATGGAGTAAGTGACCGGGACAGGGGTGGACGTCGGCGTGGCGGTTGGCGTCATGGTGGGCGGGGGAGTCCAGGTAGCAGTCGGCGTGGGAGTCGGCCGGGACAGTAAAGGACAGGCAAAAACGCTGAGTATTTGAGCGCACAGGCCCAGGCTGAAGACGAGACGTTTCATAGCGTTTTTATTATACCCTGTTCGGTCAGATAAAGTCAACT
>JBBIJG010000353.1:0-3692 GCA_037446095.1 Caldilineae bacterium | reverse complement strand
GACCGGCTTGAGCCGCCGGTTGTAGTCGGCCACGGTGATGACCAGCAGAGCGAGGAAGATCAGCGGAACCAGCAGCAGTTCAGGGTGGAGCCGGCCGATGAGAGTTACAGGGACAATGACCGCCATAACGGAATCAATGATCAGCATCAGGCCAGGGTTGAACATCAGGTTGAGCATGTGGACGTCGTTGGTAGCGCGGGCCATGATGTCCCCGATCCGCTGCCGGCCGTGAAAGGTCTGGCTCTTGCCCAGCAAACTGACGTACAGCTCGTCACGGGCGTCCCGTTCAACGCGTTGGGCCAGGAATTCGAGGGAATAGTTGCGGGCCAATCCCGTCACGCCTTGCCCGAGGGCAGAGCCCATCACGCTCAGAGCCAGCATCAGCAACTGGCCTGTGCTCCAGCCTGGCGTGGTAATCAGGTCAAACCCCCGGCCAATAAAGATCTGGATAGAGCTGTAGAACCCGTTCTCCAGGACAGCCGCCAGGATCCCTGCCAGCGGGAAGAGCGGGTAGCGCATCAGGTGGGAGATGATCCAGCGCACCGGCCCAGAGTGGTTGTAGTGATATTCCTTTTCCGGTCTGAACTCTCTTTTCGTCAATGAGTCGCCCTTCAGGTTTCGAACCAGAGCCGCCCCAGCCGTCGCGCCTCGGCTACGAAAAACTCTTTGACCACTTCCCAAGACACTCCGTCGAAAGTCTCTACGGCCACGTCTCGATCCGCATTGTCAAAGTCGGTCAGGGAGGTGAGGGCCATCATCTCGTAGTCGTGGGCGTCGGGGTATTTGACAGGGCCCTGGTGCAGCATTTCCTCCAGCGGAATCTGCCGGGCGATGAAGTAGAGGTCGTAAAAGTCCTTGCGCGCCCCTCGACTGATAAGGGCGTCCAGCTTCATCATGCCGATGTCCAGCAGACCGGCCACGCGTACGCTCAACACCTCGGCGGGCGGCTCCAGCAGGGGATAGCCGTAGCTGAAAAAGCCGACGTGCGTGCCTTCGACTTTCATTAGCAGATTGCCGAATACGTCTTCCAATACCTCGATGGTACGGCGTTGTTTGAAGGCGGCCACGATTTGGGCCCGGCTGTCGTCGCCGACTTCATCCACGTCGGAGAAGAAATCCAGGTCTACCGAGACGCGATGGCCCAACCGCAGGGCCAGGGCAGTGCCGCCGGCCAGATAGAAACGGCTGGCAAAGGGCATCTGCCCGATTTCGGCCAGCAGCTCACGCAGAAAAGGGGGAACAGCTTCCCAGTGGGGATGAATCAATGGGGCCATACGCCACGTCCCAGGGGATTGCGTCGGTAATCGTGGATGTCGAAATAGGCCAGCCAGAAGCGAAAGCGGCGGCGGGACAGCCGCCACCAGCCGGCCTGGCGCACCCACTCAGCCAGGCGTTCCCGTCCGTAGCGGGCAAAGAGCCAGCGCACTTCCTGGCGGTCGCCCCGGGCCAGGGTGCGCTCGATGACGGTAAAGGCGTCGCGTTCCGGGTCCAGCTTTTCCAGGGTGTACTCTTGGAAGCAGGGGCGCAGGCTGATGGGGATGCCGTTGGGGGTGAGGGGCAGGTCGTCGTCAAACAGTGCGGTTTCGCTGGCCGTGTTGGCCACGGACGACATGGTCACATCTCCATAGGGGAAAGTCTGTTTCCAATAGCGCGGCGGCCCTACGCTATCCGTTGCGCCTCTCAGTCGGGATGAGCAGCGGCCCGACGGTGCCTTGGGACTTGAAGAGCGCCCAGATCAGAATAATTGTACAGGATTTCGGGCGAAACGTCAAATGGTTCAGGTCGGGCGGCCAGGTGGTCTTTATCAGTCAGCCTCCTCCCAGCAGACGCATGATGAACACTTCCAGTGCCTCGTAGATGGCCGCCACAGCCAACAGAAGGACAACTAACACGTAGAGGCGAGCCGAACGCTTCACCCCAACTCCATAGCCTTGCCTGCGAGTCGAGGCTCCCACGCTGTGTGGCCACAAGAAGGCCCTGCCTTGAACGTAGGCGGCCAGCATAGCCAGGATGTACGCCTGTCCTTCCAGAATGAGGACAAGCGAGTGGGGGATCATCACCAGGCGTAGCTCAGGGGTGGTTGGCGACAACAGCAACCCCCACAGCAGGGCCCGGTACGCTCCTATCAGTAGCCCACTGAAAGGGATCACCAGGGAAGGCATTGTGATCACAGCGATGCTCCCCAGGAACAGGTTCACCACAAAGGTCAGCGCCATGGCCCGCAAGACTTGACCCCCGGTGTAAGCACTGCCCACTGCCGACAGGGGCCCTTCCGTGAAGGCACTACCGACAGTCGCTATCAGCGATTGTTGCAATGACGGGTTAAAGGCCACGTAGACCATCCCACAGATCACCAGACCGTAGTAAACCAGGTTCAGGACGATGTACGCACGACGGAAATCTTTGATGGTTTCTAGCGCATTTTGGATCATCTTCATGGAAGGGATTTCCTCCTGGGGTAGGCTGCCTGCCCTGATTATACAACAATCCGTTCTAATTGTAAACAGCCTCAGCCACACCGATATCACAGACTGTGTAATGATAGTCAAGTGTGTCAGCTGGTTTTTTGCCCTTTAAAGTTGGGGCCGGGGTAAGTTGACTTTGGCGTGAAGATAGCTTACAATGGCGATCAACAAGTTGCAACGAACAAGGTGGATGTGCGTATTAGTATTGGGAGATGCAACGGGTATGCGACGTCTATCAACTCTGGCTTTCAGGAATCTGTGGACCAGGAAAGCTCGCACACTGCTGACTGTCATTGGCATCGTGTTGGGCGTGGCCACCATTTTTGCCATCAACATCACCAGCGCCAGCACGGCCAAGTCACTGGAGGATTTCTTCGCCCAATCGTCGGGCGAGGCTGATCTGTCTATCACCAGCGCCGCCGAGTCCAGCACCGGCTTCCGCCAGCGATTGCTGCGCCAGGTACAAGAGTTCCCCGGTGTAGAGACGGCTGTGGCCAACACCTGGGATCAGTCGCTGCTGCTGGGTGAGGAAGAAGTTAGCCTACAAGTGATGGGCATTGACCCCGAGGCGGACCGGCAGGTGCGCAGCTATGAGCTGGAACAAGGCCGCTTCCTGTCGGCCGAGGACCGACGCTATACGGTGATGCTGGTCGCACCCCTGGCCGAGAAGTACGGGATCAAGGTGGGCGATGAAGTGGAGTTGGTGGTGGGCGAGGGCAGCGAATTGTTTCAGGTGGTGGGTCTGTTGAAAGACAAAGGGGCTGGCCGGCTGAACCTGGGGCGGGTGGCTTTTATGCCGCTGGACGTGGCCCAAGAGGTGTTCGACCGGGGGAGTAGAGTTGACCAGATAGACCTGGTGGCCGAGCCCGCTGTAGCCGATGACAAAACGGCCCTAAAGCAGTTGAAGGAAAGTTTGCAGACTGAACTGGGGGCGGCCTACGTGGTGGATTACCCGGCGGCCATCGGCCAGTCCATCGCCGATGCATTGAGCGGCTTCAACACTGCCATGGGTATGTTCAGTGTCATTGCCTTGCTGGTGGGAGCCATGCTCATCTACAACACCTTTACCATGACGGTGGTGGAGCGGATGCGAGAGATCGGCCTGTTGCGCGCCCTGGGCACCAGCAAGGGACAGTTGCTCCGCCTGGTGCTGAGCGAGGCTCTTCTCCTGGGATTGGGTGGCACAATCCTGGGTCTGGTTGGGGGGCCAGCCCTGGCTTTTGTTCT
>JBBIJG010000352.1:0-3703 GCA_037446095.1 Caldilineae bacterium | reverse complement strand
TCCCGCCACAGACAGCGATGCTCGGCGTCCATGATGGCCTCCAGGCCCTGCCGGATGGCCTCGTCCCACCTCCGGTCGCTGTCCCTGCCCTTCGCTTGCTTCAGGGAGCGATAGGCTCTCCTGTGTCCCTTCCATTCTTCAGGATTGAAAAACCAGGACTCAAACTCGTCCAGCTCCAACAACTCGTCACAATACTCCAAAAGCTCCGGCTGAGCGGTAAGATCAACCTCTTGTGGCTCGACCTCTTCAATGTCCCGCCTGTCTTCTCCTTCCAGAAAACCAGCCCAGGCGACGTACTGGGGAAGAAGGCGACGACCGGCCTTCAGCGTCACCTGATGGGCTTCTTCCAGGACCTGACGACATCGTTCCAACTTTACATCCACGACCGAGATGCCCGATAGCTCCATCGTATCCAGCATCTCCTCCAGACTGTCTTCGTCCATCATATCTGCCCCCATGCAATCCTTAATGCCCTCGTGGTCGTTGAAGAGGGTGTTCATCATCTTGAGGTAGCCATCGGGCCGTTGACGGGTCACAATGACTACCTGAGTACCGTTGCCATCAATGGTACTCAGCAGGCAACGGTGCACCGGGAGTTCGGGGGGCTTTTTTCTTAGGGGCTCCTTTTTCCCACTGGCGCGCATGGTCAGCCGTCCTGCCACTCGGCGGGCTTCCCGACGCACTTCTGGGCCCGGACCGTAGCCGGCCAGTTCCTCCAACAGGGGAATGGCCGTGATGTCCTGGAGGCGGTCCAGCCCCTCAATGGCAGCCAGCATCACTTCCTCATCATCCGACTGGAGCAAGGCTTGCAGAAGCAGGTGGGCCCGCCGATCGCCCAGTTCTGTCAATTCCTCGATAAGAAACACCTGCGCCTCCGGTGTCATGCTCTTCGTCATCGTTTCCACGAACGTAACCAGACCGGATTCGTCCTCCAGATGTTCCAGCAACTCCTGGAGTGACCGGTGCATGGCTGCCTTAGGGTCACGGAGGCTGCTGAGGTAAGTCTGTTCGTCAACGGTGACCCCCAGTTCTTGGAGGAGGGTGATGATGAGGAATTTGTTGTCGTCGGCGAGACGAGGGTCACGCAACAGGTCCTGCAAAGGCTGGATGGCCTGGTCATCCTTCAGATAACGCAATAGTGTGACCGCGACGATGCAGGTTTTACGGTCGGGTGCGGTGATCATCTCCAACAGGCGTGGGGTGACTCGGCCTTTGACCTTTCGTAGCTTAGCTATTTCCCGTTCGGCTTCATCCATGCGCACCTCTTCGTGCACAAACCGATCCAGGATGGCCTGGATTTGCCCGTCGTTCAAGGGAGTTTCGCTTTCCCCTTTCTTTTTTCCCATGTTTCATCCCTCCGGAGAAAACCAATAATGAAATCTGCAAACATAATTGCAATTTTCCGATCCACTCTGAAGCGGGCCAGCGGAGGGCGATTCATCGCCCTTTCAGCCCGACGCTTTACCATCGGGCGGGGCTGGGCGAGGAGACGCATGGCCATTGCCGAACGCTCTCCTGCCAGCTTCCCTGGTCGGAGATCCGTCCTGCGCCTGCCTCCGGCGTCGCCAGATGGAGAGAGGGATTGTTTCCAGGAAGAGCAGGGTCATCAGACAACTTCCGCCCCACAGTCCGAGCCACGGTCCGGCCCTCTCCAGGAAGACCAGCCATTTGTTGCGCGGCCGGAGGCTGGCCCGCCACTGAGTCTCCAGCCCCTCGAGGCTGATCCCCAGAGCTCGCTCTACCCCGCCCCGGCAAGAGGCTCCATCGGCATAGGCCCTCAGGAGACGGGTCAGGCCCTGGCGACCATAGTGATCGCGGATGAAGCTGACCAGGCTGGCACTCTGAGCATAGGACAGCCTGGCCTCGCCCTCGTTGAGGGGGAAAGGGCCACAAAGGGTCTCCAGGGGCACCAGGCTATCCTGGCTCAAGGCGGTCTCCAGGATGAGGGCAAACTCTGGGTCAGGAAGCTCCTGGCTGAGGGTGGCCAGCCCTTCATTCAACCAGGAGGGCACATGGCCCAGGGCTCCTCCAGCCGCCTGATAAATGAGCAGATGGGCGATCTCATGAGGGATGACCCGCTTCATGGTGGAGAGGCTCTTCTCATCGGGTGGAATGGCCGCCACGAAGGTGCGGAGTTCAGGGTAGGCCTGTCCGCTGACCCACTCCCGGCCCGTTGGGGGTAGCGCTCCTTCCAGCTCGGAGAGGTCGGCGTAGAGGAAAGCTCTGAGAGGTTGGGGCGCCTCCACCCCAAGGTCTGCGCTGAGGCGTGACACCGCTCCCACCGCCACGTCCAGAGCCGCCTGGCCGAAGGCCTCTGAACCCTGATACCAGTAGACGGTGACTCCCTCTCTTGTGAGGGACTGCCAGGGGAAACGGTTGTCATCATAGGAGAAGGTCTGCGCCGGGCTGGTCAGCCGATGGCCAGCCGCGTCGCTGAGGGTCCACCAATATTCGATCCGGCTGAAGGGCTTGAGGTAACGGCCCTGGAGGTCATAGGTGTGTTCTACCGTCACCGAAGGGCCGGCGACAAACTGGGGATGTTCGACCGTGGTTGTGGCATCACCTGGGGCTCGAAAGGAGAGAAGAATCTGGGTAATGCCACTGGGGCTGCTGGCTTCCAGGTGGAAACGGAGTTGCCGGCCAAACTCGTAATGGACATGGCTGGCGACGACAATCAGCTCGCCCTGGGCCTGGAGGGATGAGCCGCCGACCAGGGTGAAACCGAGACAAAACAGCAGCGCTAAAGCGATTCGCCTTCCCATTTCCCCTGTTTCCTGAGATTGCAGGGCAAGGTAGCATCTTGCCCTGCTTTCACCTGATCAGAGCCAGCAACACGGTCAAAGTGCCCATGCTGGCCAGAGTTGAGACGAAAACCACACCGGCCGCAAATTGGGGCTCGGTCTCGAACTCGATGGCCAAGATAATGGTCGTGACGGCCGTGGGCATGCTGGCTTCGATGACGCAGGCCTGTCTCGTCACCCCCGTCAGGCCCAACCAGGCAGCCAGGACGAGAGCGACAGCCGGGGCTACCACCAGCCGTACCAAAGTCGCTAGGCCAATGGCCTTCAGTTCGCCGGCCAGGGAGATCTTGGCCAACTGCACACCTACCAGCAGGAGCATGAGCGGAACGGAGGCTCCCCCGACCAGGTTCACCGCTTTGGCGAACGGCTCCGGCACGGTGATGGCCGCCAGGTTAACGGCAAAGCCAGCCAGGGCGCCGTAGACGATGGGGACTTTGAAGACATTACGCAAGGCCTGGGAGCCACCCGCCCGGCCTCGCGAGGCCAGGTAGACGCCGACGCTGCTGGTCAGAAGCGCACTGACTGTAAAGAAGATGGCCGCACGCTCCTGACCAGCCCGGCCAAAGGCAAAAAGGTTGACCGGCAGGCCATAATTGCCCGCATTAACGAAGAGAGTGGTCAATAAGAAAGCACTCTCCATAGTGTGGTTGAAACGCAGCACCCTGGCTATTGCCCAGGCGAACAGACCCATCACCAGGGTCGTGAGCAGGACAAAAGCGACAATTTTCCAGAGGTCAGCTCCGCTGACCGTGGATGTCGCCGTGGAGGAGAAAACCAGGCAGGGAGCAAGGGCGTAGAAAATGACCCGCGAGACAGGCTGTATATCCAGGTTCAGTCGGCGTTCGAGGAGGTAGCCCAGAGCGATGATGATGAAGACGGGCAGAATGACCTCCCAGAAGATG
>JBBIJG010000351.1:0-3706 GCA_037446095.1 Caldilineae bacterium | reverse complement strand
CGGGCCCCCGTCAATTCCTTTGAGTTTTAAGCTTGCGCTCGTAGTCCCCAGGCGGGGTACTTATCGCGTTAGCTTCGGCACTGATGGGGTCAATGCCACCAACACCTAGTACCCATCGTTTACAGCGTGGACTACCGGGGTATCTAATCCCGTTCGCTCCCCACGCTTTCGCGCTTGAGCGTCAGGTGCGGGCCAGGAAGCCGCCTTCGCCACTGGTGTTCCTCCCGATATCTATGCATTCCACCACTACACCGGGAATTCCACTTCCCTCTCCCGACCTCAAGTCCCGCAGTATTGGACGACCCCTCCCAGTTGAGCCAGGAGATTTCACGTCCAACTTACGGAACCGCCTGCGCGCGCTTTACGCCCAGTAAATCCGGATAACGCTTGCCTCCTACGTTTTACCGCGGCTGCTGGCACGTAGTTAGCCGAGACTTATTCCTGCCGTACGGTCCTTGCTCCTCCGGCAGAAAAGGAGTTTACGACCCGAAGGCCGTCATCCTCCACGCGGCGTTGCTGCGTCAGGCTTTCGCCCATTGCGCAATATTCCTCACTGCTGCCTCCCGTAGGAGTCTGGCCCGTGTGTCAGTGCCAGTGTGGCTGATCGTCCTCTCAGACCAGCTACCGATCATCGCCTTGGTGAGCCATTACCCCACCAACTAGCTAATCGGCCGCAGGCCCCTCCCGAAGCGCCGGAGCTTTAATCAGCGAAACGAATCGCTGACCACATGGGGTATTAGCTGCCGTTTCCAGCAGTTATCCCCCTCTTCGGGGCAGGTCACCTACGTGTTACTCACCCGTTCGCCACTAACTGGCTGATGGCTGATAGCTTATGGCTGATGGCGAACCATCTCCTATCGGCTATCGGCTCTCTGCCAGTTCGTTCGACTTGCATGTGTTAGGCACGCCGCCAGCGTTCATCCTGAGCCAGGATCAAACTCTCCATAGGAATGGGTTTGACAATTTGGACCCCAAACTTTCGCCAGCCTTCCTATCACTCTTCAATTGTTAAGGTGCCTCTCCCAACGCCTTTATATTTTAGCAAAGAGCAGGATTTTTGTCAAGTCCGAGGGGGATAAAATACCGACGTTCTCACGTCGGCAAATAGCCCACCTTAACTACGTTCTCTACCCCCCCTCCTCCCTTGTTAAACTTCTTATCTGCACCTATATTGTACCATAAATGAATAAGTTTTGTCAAGACCCTCGGAAAATTTTTTAAGAAAAATGGCCAAGATGTCCATCACCCCGTCACCGTCCTCGTAGGGCGATACGTAATCCACTGCCGCTTTGACTTCGTCGGTAGCGTTAGCCGGGGCGGCGGAGTGACCCACCAGGCACAGGAACTTGAGGTCGCTGGGAGAATCGCCAATGCCACCAATCTGAGCCAGAGGAATACCCGTCTCCTCGGAGAGCCACTTTACCCCACTGCCTTTGTCCACCCCTCGGGGCAGGATGTCCACACAACTGACCGAGATCTGGGCGGTGTAGTAATCCCGGTGGAGAGACAGAACCTCGACCACCATATGGTAAAGCTCCTGCACCGTGGTGGAATCTGTAGGATAGAGGGTAAGGGAGACTTCCTTGCCTGGCTGGAAATAGCCCCGACCCGTTGCGACGATCCGCCGGTGCAGGGCCGCCTTGACCTCGCCCAGAGCCCCTCGCATCTGCGGGGTGATGAGCGGACTCTCCACGAAACGGTACTGCTGGGGGAAATAGAGCCCACCACCGTTTTCGTAGATCCCTGGCCAGTGAGCGTCAATGGCCTGCATCAACACCTCGACGTAGGGCTCCTGTCGCCCCGTACAAAGGGTGACCGCAGGCACCTTCGGGTTGTGCCGAGCTTCTCGGTTCAGGTGGGCAATATGGTGCAAAGCTTCAAAATGCCACGGCTGGCCCTCGCCCGGGGTGAGACAGCCGTCCACATCAACGACCACCAGCCGGACCGGATTGTCCAATGGTTCATCGCCTCCTCTCATTCCATGGTCAGACATTCACTGCCCCTCAACTCTCACTTCGCTCAGCAATACCCTGTCTCCCCGCCTGCTCCCATCCTCGGCCAGGACCGGCAGACGCTCTCCTGTCTCCGCCAGGTACATCCCAACCTCAATCTGATATGGACCGGGAGGGGCGTCCGGCGAGATCAGCAGATCGTACTGGTCCCGCACAATTTCCCCCGCCTCCCAGACCGTCGTCGGATAGAACCCATCCACCGGAGGGTTGTCCTTTTGTCCCCAAAATCGGCCCTGCGCATCCACCAAATGGACGAAAACGGTATAGTCCTGGTCCATGCCCTGCAAGGCCTGCCAGAAGAGGGTCAAATGGATCCCATCGCCGGGGCGGAAACCGCTTTCGAGTTTGTAGCCCAGGAGCCGGACCCTGTCACCCAGATTGGCTGACAGCGGATGCTCGATGTCTAAGGCTTCCACAGGAGGCGGCTCGCGCCGGGGCAGTTCGACAGGCCCAATGATGAGATGGCCTCCCCCAGCGGGCAGCAGCCATCGTCCAGAGGCAGGTTCGTATACGCTGATGGCGATCCGATAGGAGCCCGGCGGCGTACCCGGCCAGACCTCTATCTCGCGCCCATCCTTCAATACCAGCCCCTTGGGCCAGTGGTTGGTGGGATAACCATCCCAATACGGACGTCCGTCCTGTTTGCCCCAGACGTGATGGACGCCATTGATGAGATCAAGGAAAATGCGGTAATCGGCTTCCATCTTTCGAAGTCCCTCCCAATAGAGGTTCACCTGTACCTTCCCATCAAAGGGCACCTGGCGGACATCTACATCGTAACCTAAAAAGGCCAGGTCCTCCCCAAACCGGGCCCGCTGGACGTGCTGGGCTGGCACCACCTCGTCGGGAATGTACTCCGGCGTCCGATACAGCCAAGCGTAATCAATGCCTTTCAAATGGACCACATACTCGGACTCCAGGGAGCGGATGTAGCTGACCAGGCCCTGGCTGGGGTTGTTTCGCTGTACCTGATTCAGGTAAAAGACGACATAGTCGGCGGTGTGCCAGGGCATGAGATCGGCGTTGCCTTTGGCGTCCAGACCATCTGCTGAGCCAAGGAAGAAAGGCATGAGCTCCCGGTGATACCAGGCAGAAACCCTCAGTTTAGCCACCTCCGGTTTCTGATTGAGATAACGAGCCATCAGGTCCATCCCTTCACCCCAGCCTACGCAGTAGACCTGAGGAGCCAACCGCCCCCCACCCACCAAAGGGTTGTAGTAGGTCAAATAGTAAGGGTGGTGAGGCAGGGTGCATCCGGCTTGCAGGAGTGTGGCCACCGTCAGACCGAAAGCCCACATCCACCTTTGTGAGAGCTGCGGGTGGAATCTGGGCCAGGATTCCAGCAGTTGGCAGAGGCCCAGCGCGGCCAGGATGTCCACCGTCGGGTAGACGGGCAAAATGTAGCGGTCGAACTTCTTAGCGCCAAGGGTCATGAAGAGGAGGAAAGAATAGGCCCATAATGCCAGCAAACTCAAGCGGCGAGACCTGGCCTCTCTTTCCTCGTCTGCTCCCAACAGCAGGTCCATCCAACGCAGCAGGGCTGAGCTCCCCTTTTCGGTTGAATGTCCGCCTCCCTTGATCCAGAAGCCGAAGGCCGCGACCAGACCCAGGAGGGTCAGAGGCGTCGTCCGAAACAACAGGGTAACCGGATAAAAGAGGGGGCCGGGGTCGTCCACCGCCCGTCCCAGGAAAAA
>JBBIJG010000350.1:0-3728 GCA_037446095.1 Caldilineae bacterium | reverse complement strand
TCACAACACGAGCAGGGCTTCCAATTGAGCCAGGATCTGGCTGGGGGTGAAGTGACTCAAGGTGATCGCTTTTGAAGGGCAGGCCGCCGCGCAAGCGCCGCAGCCTTTGCACAACACCTCGTTGACGGTCATGACACCCTTCCAGGGATGGAGGGAAAGGGCCCTGTAGGCACACACGTCCTCGCACAGGCCACAGCCGGAGCAGACCTCCTGGTCCACCGCGCTGACGATGGCTTCCACTTTCACCCGGCCGCGTGAGAGGGGGATCAGCGCCGAGGAGGCAGCAGCCTTGGCCTGGGCCACCGTGGCGGCGATGTCCTTGGGGCCCTGGCAGGTCCCTGCCAGGAACACGCCGTCGGTGGTGGTGTCAATGGGGCGCAGCTTGGGGTGAGCTTCCAGGAAGAAGCCATCCGGCGAACGGGAGAGCTTGAGCAGACCGGCTACCTCTTGGGCGTCACGACGGGGTACCATGCCCACGGCCAACACCACCAGGTCCGCTTCTACCTCCAGGGTCTCGCCCAAAAGGGTATCCTCCGCCCGGACAACTAGCCGGTCGCCCTTGCGGTAGATTTCGGAGGGGCTGCCCCGCCGATAGCGGACCCCCTCCAGCCGCACCCGGTCGTAAAACTCCTCGAAGCCTTTGCCGAAGGCGCGCACATCCATGTAAAAGATGGTCACGTTGGCCTCGGGTAGCTGCTGCTTCACCAGGTAGGCTTGCTTGGCCGTGGCCATGCAGCACACCCGCGAGCAGTACTCATTGCCCAGGCTCTTGTCCCGCGAGCCCACGCACTTGATAAAGACCACATCTTTAGGCGGCCGGCCATTGATTTCGATTTTGCCCCCGGTGGGGCCGGAAGGGGAGGAAAGCCGCTCGAACTCCAGGCTGGTGATGACATCGTCGTAGATGCCGTAAGCCAATTCGGGTCTCTGCCGGGGGTCGAACGGCTCATAGCCGGTGGCCACGACGATGGTCCCTACGCTGAGCTCTAACGGGTTATCAACCCGTCCTGCTTTCACCCTGGCGGTAAAGTTGCCGATGTAACCTTCTACTTCAACGACCTCCGAGCCGGTCAGCACCTCGATGTTGGGATGCGCCTGAATCTGGGATATGGTCTGTGACAGCAGTTCAGCAGCGCTTTCCAGGGTGGGGAAGGTCCGGTTGAGTTGGGCCATGTGCCCCCCCAGGTGCTCCCCTCTTTCCACCAGGTAGACCCGATAGCCCGCCTCGGCGATGTCCAGAGCAGCCACCAGTCCGGCGATACCCCCGCCGATGACCAGAGCAGCCGGGGTAACCCCTACCTCTCTTTCTTCTAACGGCTGATGCAGAGAGGTCTTGGCCACAGCCGCAGCCACCAGTTGCATGGCCTTCTCGGTCGTGTCGGCTCCCCCTTCGTGCACCCAGGAGCACTGTTCGCGGATGTTGGCCTGCTCGAAGAAGTAAGGGTTGAGCCCCGCTTCTTGCACCACAGCCCTGAAGGTCGGTTCGTGCATGCGCGGCGAGCAGGCAGCGACGACCACCCGGTCCAGCCCCAATTCCTCGATGTCCTGCCGGATCAGGGCCTGGCCGGGATCGGAGCACATGTACTGGTAGTGTCTGGCCACGACCACATTGGGCAACTGCCGGGCGAACTCAGTCACGGCCTCTACATCCACCGTGCCGGCGATATTTATTCCACAGTGGCAAACGTATACCCCAACTTGCGGTTTCATCGAATTCCCATTTGGCTGATGGCTGTAGCTTTTATCTCGTGCCTGCCGGCAATTATAGTCTGCCACCCAAGCTACGAACCGCTACTCAACTGCTCCGTCAGTGCGGGCACGACTTTGAAGAGGTCGTCCACGATGCCGTAGGTAGCCACGTTGAAAATGGGCGCATGGGGGTCCTTGTTGATAGCCACGATGGTGTCCGAGTTTTTCATCCCGGCCAGGTGCTGCGAAGACCCGCTGATGCCTACGGCGATGTAGAGTTTGGGCTTGACCGTCTTGCCCGATTGGCCTACCTGGCGGTCGGGAGGCAGCCAGCCGGCGTCAATCACCGGCCGCGAGCCGGCCAGAACACCGCCTATGACCTGGGCCAGCTTCTCCACGATGGCCAGGTTTTCCTTCTCCTTGATGCCCCGGCCCACAGCCACGATAATCTCCGCCTGGGTGATGTCCACCTCGCCCACGGCGGCCTCAACGTACTCAATGAACTTTTTGCGCCTGGCCTCCTCGGTCAGCGGTGACTCTACGGACACGATTTGTCCGCTCAGGGGTTCCAATTCCCGGATGGGGAAAGCCGCCTGACGCACCGTGGCCATATACTGCTCGCTCCCTTTGAAAGAGACCCTGGACTGGAGTTTGCCCATGTACCTTTCCCGGATGGCCAGCAGTCGGCCATTCTCGAACTCAAAGCCGATGCAGTCGGTGGCCAGGGGCAGATTCAGCTCGGCGGCCAGGCTGGGGGCCAGGTCCATGCCACAGGCCGTGTGACCGATCAAAGTCAGTGTTGGCTTTTTTTCCGTCAACAGAGAGGCCAGCACCTTTTGGTACAACTCGGCGTTAAAGTTTTCCAATCGCTTGTCTTCGACCACCAGGACCTCGTGGGCCTGGTTAGCTAGCTTCCTGGCGAAGGCGTCAACGTTATGGCCCAGGAGGACGGCCTTCAGTTGGCCACCCAACTGCCCGGCCAGCTCCCGACCTTTGCCCAGCATCTCCAGGGTAACTTCTCTGAGTTCCCCTCGCCTGTGCTCGGCCAGAACAAAGACATCGCCCATTTTAGATCACCCCCTTGTCCTTTAGAAGCCCGATGAGTTGCGCCGACGTTTCCTGGGGTGTGCCGGTCAGAATCTGCGCCCGCTCTCCCACGGGAGGGGGAAACAGTTCTTCTAACCTGGTTTTGGAGCCTGCCTCGCCCACCTCGTCCTCTTTGAGGCCCAGGGCCTCCATGCCCGAAAGCTCTATCTCCTTCTTGGTGGCCTTCCTGATGCCCAGGATAGAAGCGTAGCGGGGCTCGTTGATGCCGGTCTGGATGGTCAAGACGGCCGGCAGTGCGATTTCCACCACCTCGTGCAGGCCGCCTTCCAACTCGCGGTGGACCCTGGCCCGCTTGCCTTCCTCCAAGACCTCCGTCTGGATCACGCAGGCAGCGTGAGGAAGGCCCAGCATTTGGGCCAGGATGGGGCCGACCTGGCCGTGGCCGTCGTCGCTGGCCTGGATGCCCGTCAGCACCACGTCGAATTTCATATCCTTGAGGGCCGCGTGGAGGATTTTGGCGATGGCATAGCTATCGGAGCCTGCAAACTTGGGATCGTCCAGGCGGATGGCCCGGTCGGCGCCTTTGGCCACGCACATGCGCACCGTCATATTGACGTCCTCCGGCCCCACGGTGATCACAGTGATGGAGCCTCCGTATTTTTCTTTCCAGAGCAGAGCCTCTTCGAGGGCATAGTTGTCGGCCTCGTTGATGTCGAAGGTCAGGTTTTTCTCCTCGATACCTCTTCCGTCCGCGCGGATGACCAGGTCCGCTTCGGCCGTCTCCGGCACGTGCTTGACGCACACTACTGTGTCCATAGATGCACCTCCTTGTGTTTGATTACTTCTCCCTAGCTTGCCAGACACTCTGAACCACGCCCCGCATCACAACCAGCAAGCCAGACCATTCTTCTGCTGCGAACTGAGTCATCGCTTGCATGACTCGCTGATTTGCTGTTCGCTTCACACCACCTGCGCGACCAATTCCATAATGT
>JBBIJG010000349.1:0-3748 GCA_037446095.1 Caldilineae bacterium | reverse complement strand
AACCCCTGACTCTTCCATCTGGCTGAGTCAGTTGGACCAGGCCTGGATGAACCAGCAGGGCAGCCAGGTCCCCCTGGTGGGCGAAACGGTGCGCTATGCTGTCAGCCCGGTGGTCATCGCCGTATGGGAGGACATAGCCAGGTCCATGGGCTACCCCCAAAAGCCCATCGGCTGGGAAGACATCCTGGCCCAGGCCCAGAGCAATCCCAACTTCAAATGGAGCCATCCTTCGACCAGCTCTGCCAGCGGTTTGCTGGCCACCCTGGCTGAGTTCTATGCCGGAGCCGGTAAGACGAGGGGCCTCACCATCGAAGATGTCCAGGCTCAAGCCACCTTGGATTATGTGGCAGCCATTGAAAAGACAGTGCGCTACTATGGCGAAAGTGAGTGGGCTGTGGTCCAACAGGTGCTGGAAAAGGGCCGCTCTTACCTGGACGCTTTCGTCTGCCAGGAGCAGTTGGTCATCTACTTCAATCAGAGAAGCAGCGACAAGCTGGTAGCCATCTATCCCAAAGAGGGTTCCCTATGGGAGGATCATCCGCTGGCCCTTTTAGAAACCCCTGACCTGACCCCTGAGCAGCGATTGATCTTCAGTCGTTTTCGGGATTACTTGCTTTCCCCTGAGACCCAGATGCTGGTCCTCTCCCACGGCTACCGCCCAGCCGACCTGAATATCTCCTTGAGTGATCCGCCCTCGCCCATCACAGCCGCTAACGGCGTAGACCCGAAAGAGCCCCAGACGGCCTTGCAGATCCCTAGCGCCAGCGTCATCGAGGTGGTGCGCAACGTGTGGTGGTACACCAAACGCCACACCAACGTTTACCTGGTGGTGGACACCTCGGGCAGCATGGCAGGGGAAAAGCTGGCCAGCGCTCAGGAGGCCTTACGCGTCTTCATTGCTCAGATCAAAGGTGAAAAGGAACGGGTGGGCCTGGTCACGTTCTCCAGCCACGTCAACACCATCATCCCCCTGGACGAATTGGGGCGCAATCGAGCGGAGCTGATAGCCGCCATTGACGCTCTGGAGGCCGGGGGCAATACGGCTCTGTTAGATGGCATCTATACCGCCTACGCCCTCCTCCAGGAGTTGAACGATCCCGGGCGCATCAATGCCATCGTGGCCATGACCGATGGCATGGAAAACAATTCCGAGCTCACCTTGCAAGAATTGATCGCAGAGATGCAGCGAGACAACGAGACAGGCGTCCCTGTGGTCGTCTTCTGCATCGCCTTCGGCGACGATGCCGATTACGGCACCCTGGAGACCATTGCCTGGTCCACCAACGGCCAGGTCCGCGCAGGCGATCTGGAGACCATCCAGCAGTTGTACAAGATTCTGTCCACGTACTTCTAGGGAATTCCCTATGAACGCGGGCGTTCACCGGCGTTCAAAGTCCTGATTGAGCCACTTTACAGAAGTATGCAGAAGCCAGGAAGAGGCTTTAAAGAACCCGGTATGCGATACATGCAAGTAGATGAGGCTGAACAGCGTGGTGGGTCTACATAACCAAAAGGGGTAAAGGACGGTTATATGGCAAAAAAGTTCCGAGATGAGCTGGAACGGCGAGCTTTCAGAGCCATGTTCTCCCACGCCCTCTTCCGGCTGGAGAGTGCTTTCACCATCGCTTTGACCATCATCCTGGTTTTCCTTTTCTCGAAGCCTTTCCCCTGGTGGCAGTGGTGGTACTGGCTTATCCTGGGTGTGGTGGCCGAGGCCCTGATCATCTGGACCAGCCTCACCGATGTCGAGACCGGCCAAAAGGTGGTGGCCGAGATGTTCCGCCAGGAGTTTGACGTCCGAACTCTGCGGAACAAGAAGCTGCAGGAACAACTGGAAAAGGCCCTGGAGTACCGCCGGCGTATTGACACCCTGTTGCAGCGTAGTGAGACAGGGGTGCTGCGGGAACACCTGCGGGAGACCGTGAACGGCGTCACCGACTGGATAGCCAACATCTTCCACATCGCCCGACGTCTGGATGCCTATGAAAGCGACCAGGTGATCGCGCAGGACCTGCGTTCCGTGCCCCTGGCCATTCAGAACTTCAAGAAACGGCTGGAGACAGAGGATGACGAGGCGGTACGGGCCCAGATGCGAGAAGCGATCCGCACCAAAGAGGCGCAGTGGGAAAACCTGCAAAAGTTGCAGAACACCATGGAGAAGGCCGAGTTCCAACTGGAGAACACCCTGGCTGCCCTGGGTACCCTCTACACTCAGCTTCAGCTCCTTGACGCCAAAGATGTAGACAGCGGGCGCGCCCAGCGCTTGCAGGAAGACATCGCCGGGCAAATCGCGTCGCTGCAAGACATCGCCGAAGCCATGGATGAAGTCTACATGGGCCGGGGAGATTAAAAGAACCCGGGGCAAATTCTTAAGCGGACAGGGAAGCCAATGGCAAAGGGAACGAGACCAAATTTTCGCCATGCTTGGCGAGGTGCAACAGCGGACGCGGCAAATTCCCGTGGCGGAACGGGAGGCTGACATCGAAGCAGCGATGAACGCAGCCAGGGCAGTGGAAATGTTTGAAAGAGGTGATGACGATGACAAGTAGAGTCTGTGCGATTCTAATAGGGATGCTGGTTTTAACGATTCTGTTGTTGCCAGCCTGCGGCCCGGCGAAACCCAAAGGCGAGGTCATCGTCTACGTGGCTGCGCCGCTCTCGGGCTTCCAGGCCAACGGCGGACAGACGGTGCTGGGCGGAGCCCGCCTGATGGCGGCTCAACTCAACAAAGCCGGGGGGCTTTTGGGCTACACCGTCAATGTGGTAGGTATGGATGATGAGTCGGATTCAGACGTGGCGGTGGGGGTGGCGGAGCAGATCAAGGCCGACCTCCAGGCGGGCAAGAAAATCATTGGCGTGGTAGGCCATTACAACAGCGGCCAGACCCTGGCCGCTATGGAAGTTTACAAAGACCTGCCTCTCATCGTCATCACCCCCACGGCCAGCGAGATTTCCATCACCCAGAAAGGCTACACTAACTTCTTCCGCGTTAACGCCAACGCTGCTGTCCAGGCGCGGGTGGATGCAGAATTTCTGGTGGGCGAGTTGGGAGTCCGCCGGGTGGCGGTGGTCTACAACGACGATCCCTACGGCATTGGGCTGGGCAAACTCATGGCCGAGAACCTCCGCCGTCTGGGCGCCGAGGTGCCCCTTGAGCTCCAGGTGGCGGTGGAGCAATCGAACTTTACCGCGGAAGTAAAAAAGATCGCCGCAGCCCATCCCGAGGCCATCTTCTACGGGGGCTACGAGATTGAGGCTCCCTACCTGCGGGCTACGCTGGTCGAGGCTGGAATCACCGTCCCCTTTCTGGCCAGCGACGGAGCCTTCCTCTCCGCCACCATTGACGAAGCGGGCGGAACGGCCGAGGGCATCTATGTCAGTGCCTTCGGGCCGACCCCGGCCCAGGCCGTTGACCAGCAATGGATCAAAGAGTATCAGGCCGTCGAGTATCGCAACCCGGACACTTACAGCATCAACGGTTACAGCGCCCTGGCTGTGTTGGCCGAGGGGATTAAGAAAGCAGGAACGGTTGACGACGCGGCCAGGATTGCCGGGGCCATTCGCAGCCTGGATTTCGACACCCCTATCGGCCACATCGCCTACGATGCCTATGGCGACCTGCGGGACCCCCGCATCTACATTTTCCAGGTGCGGGCGGGAGAGTTTGTACAGGTCTATCCCCCATAGTCCCGAGGAGCGCTGTCTCTCCGGAAGAGGGCAAATTGGCCCCTCCGTCGTGGCGGCGGTC
>JBBIJG010000348.1:2730-3752 GCA_037446095.1 Caldilineae bacterium | reverse complement strand
ATACCCTCCCTGAATACACGGAGTTGTCGCCTCGCCTGGAGCCGCCAGCGGCCCCCCTGGATTTTGAACTGGCCCACCCGGATATGGTCAGTATGGTCGCCTACACTCAAGAACAGCCCCGCAGCACGCCACTGGTGGCCCAATACCTGGCCGGTAAGCCGTTGGTGAAAGCCCACGCCCTCACCCCAGGCGCGACGGTAGAGATGGTCCGCCACGGTGGCGGGTCGGAGGAAATTGTCGTGCGCTCATCTCAGGGAGCGACCATACAGTTTTATACCTACTACTTCCCCGGTTGGCGAGGCTATGTGGACGGCCGGCAAGTGCCCATCCGTCCCGAGGCCCCCTATGGCCTGATTACCCTGGATGTGCCGGCCGGAGAGCACCGGGTCAAAATTCGATTCGGCGATACTCCCATTCGGCTGGTGGGCAAGGCGATCTCGCTGCTGAGTTTGGGGCTCAGTCTTTTCCTGCTCCGAGATGACCTCAGAAGTGTTTTGGCGTGGAGGGAACACGTCCGCGAAAGCGGACAACCAGTAGGGGTGTAGCAACGCTGTGTCCCTACGGCGCGGTTTGAACCGCCGGTATAGTCACAAGAGAAATGAAGAATCTATCTAAGCTACCTGCTGTTCCCCTCGGCGTGGCCTTGCTGGCCATCGGGGTTCTGGTCATCCTGGGGGTAGCCAGACCCTGGCAATACCCCAAGGGGGCTGCTATCACTCCTGCCGCCACCGATGCGCCGACCTCGACTCCGACGTCTACGGCCACGGCAACAGGCACGGCGACTCCCACTTCCACACCTACCGCGACCGCCACGCCGACGCCGGTTATCTATGTTGTGCAACCGGGTGATAACTTGCTGGCTATTGCCGGCAAGTACAGCACCACCGTGGATGCCCTTTTGCAGGCCAATGATCTCCAGGCGCGGGATCTGATCTATCCTGGCCAGGAGCTGGTCATTGTCACGCCTGCGCCGCCTGCTGCCATTCCCCTGGCTTCGCCGGGGACAGGTTCACCCACGCCTG
>JBBIJG010000348.1:2014-2694 GCA_037446095.1 Caldilineae bacterium | reverse complement strand
AGGCTGGCGAGAACTTGACCTCTATTGCCACCGATTATGGCACGACAGTCGAGGCTCTGATGGCCGTCAATCACATTGAGGACCCACGTTTGCTTCGTCCCGGTCAGGAGCTCTTTGTCCCTCTGACAGGCTCCGTGGGCGGCTCTGGGCCGGGTGCTTCCACGGCGCCACCCTCCCGGACGGAGGTGATCGTCCATGTGGTTCAACCCGGCGAAGGTCTGCTGGGTATTGCTCTGAAATACCACACCTCGGTGGAGGTCATCATGGCCGCCAACAACATCGCCGATGCCCAGTGGATTCTGGCCGGCCAGGAGTTGCTCATCCCCCTGGGCACTCCTACCCCTGTCCCCACCCCCACACCGCGTCCCACGCCCACTCCGACTCCCGGTCCACCGTATGCGGCCCCAGTCCTCCTTGACCCGGCCGAGGGAGAGACCTTTCGAGGCGCGGGGGCCAACATCGTGCTGAATTGGGCCTCGGTGGGCCTCCTGGCCGAGGACGAGTGGTACATCTTGCGTCTACGTCTGATGAGCGAGCCGGTCTATCAATACCCCAGCGTCTGGACCAAGGCTACCAGTTGGCGGGTGCCGGCCTCACTGCACCCACCCATGGAAGCCGAGTCGCATCTGTTTCGCTGGGACGTGACCGTGGTGCGCCATACAGGCACCCGACCGGATGGC
>JBBIJG010000348.1:293-2002 GCA_037446095.1 Caldilineae bacterium | reverse complement strand
GTGTGGCTATCAGCCCCATGAGCGCCACCCGAAGCTTCTTCTGGTATTAGAAACCGCTGGCCGTATCTTTTTTACCCTCTGGCACGGTGTATATTATGAACTCAGGAGCCATCTCTTCCCCCAAGGTTGGATAGGGCCCTTGGGAGCAGAGAGGCTCCTTTTGTTTTGTAGCCCGGCACCCTCGCTGGAGCTTTTGCAACGGACAATCTCCATGCAATCTTCACATCCTGCTCAGGAGAAACATGATATAATGGAGGTGGTTCACAAGCCCCGCCCGACGATAAATCGCCGGAAGAGAACGAAGGGCGATAAAGAGTGTATCGGAGAATTCGTCGTTATGTCAAGGCTGCCCAAAGGCCCCGCCTGAGCAGCCCAGGGGCGTTTCAACGCCCTTGCAGCAGCCAGGACAGCGTGCTTATGAACTTTGACAAATTATTCCGTAACCATGGGGCGATTTACATTGCGAATACTACAGCGGCGCGGGGCTGAAGACCCCGCGCTGAAAGGGCGAAGCCCCTCCGGGGCTGGATTCCGGTCCATCTAGGGCCAGGGGTAGCCCGCCGGGCTTTGCTCCTTCAGCCCGGAGGTTTAGCTCCGGGCAGCGGCTGAGCAGATATCGCTCCATTACCGAATTATTTTCTCAAAATTCATTATCGCCAGGCAAGGGCTGGGGCCAATTCCCATCTGGTTGGGCCTTCCATGGCTGATCAGACACTTGAGGAGAGAAGACATGGAGCTCTCAGGACCCCTCAGGAAATCCTATGCGGTAGAGATATTCACTAACTCCTTCAAGGTCGGAGGCCAACTGGAACCTGTCGGCCGGTTGATGGACGCTCTTAACAATCCGGACAGGGATTCCCTGTTAATACGTCAGAGTACGATGTCTTCCCTTTCTGCCAACGGCCCCTTGAGTTCTTTCACCCTTGAAGAAGCCGTCCTGAGCAAGAGCGATGTTTTCTTTATCTACCTCACCGAGCAGGAAGATCGCTCTGAGCTGAACTTGTTCAAAAGGACCGAGAAGGCGATTATCTATTTGCCCCTCTTTGTGATCCGGGCCAATTTCCATTTGGGCGGCGAAATGCGCTTCAGAGACATGCTGGATACCCTGCCAGGTACTTTCCTGCCTATAACCGATGCTGCCATTTTCCCTTTGTTTACTTCCAAGGTGGCTGTGCCGAACCATAGAGACCTCTTGTTGATCAACAAGAAGCAGATCACCCTCTACCATGCAGAAAAGCCCCACACTTAGCTCTAACCCACGGAGCAATGCTTCTCGTGTCTCTGTGCTCGGACTTTGAACAACGCCTTTGTACCTTCAGGCGAGACGGACCTGCTGCCCAAGCCCATACCCCGACGACTGACTGGACCTCTCTCTTTTTCTTTTTGTCAAAATAGTGTATACTTATACCAGGAATTGGGAACGAGTGGGTGGTGAAGATTCAGCCTGTCGCCATCGTGGTGTCACACCGGTAGTGGAGATGGACCAGCAGCACATCCGCAACTTCTGTATCATCGCCCATATTGACCACGGCAAATCCACCCTGGCCGATCGCCTGCTAGAGCACACGGGCACCATCAGCCCCCGTGAGATGACGGAGCAGGTCCTGGACAGTATGGACCTGGAACGGGAGCGCGGTGTGACTATCAAAGCCTCGCCGGTGCGCATGATGTATCGGGCCAGAGATGGGGAAGAATACGAACTCAACCTC
>JBBIJG010000348.1:0-257 GCA_037446095.1 Caldilineae bacterium | reverse complement strand
CTATGAAGTCTCGCGCTCGCTGGCCGCCTGCGAAGGAGCGGTCCTGGTGGTGGACGCCTCCCAGGGCATCCAGGCTCAGACCATCGCCAACCTCTACCTGGCCCTGGACCACGACCTGGACATTGTCGCCGTGGTCAACAAGATTGACCTGCCTCAGGCCCGTCCCGACGAGGTCGCCCAAGAACTCGACGACTTGATCGGTATCCCCGCCGGCCAGGTCCTGCGGGTCTCGGCCAGAGCGGACATCGGCATTGAGG
>JBBIJG010000347.1:0-3764 GCA_037446095.1 Caldilineae bacterium | reverse complement strand
ATGATGTCCGGGAATGGATCTTCCATCTCGATGAGCGAGCCAAGTTCCATGACGGGACGCCCCTCACGGCCGAAGCGGTAGCGTGGACCATCAAGAGCATTCTAAAGTTTCAAAGACCCCGTGCGGCTAACCTGCTACCGGTGATGAACGAGAAGAGCGTCGAGGTGGTAGACAACTATACTCTGCGCATTGTCCTCACCACACCTTTCGCCGACCTGCCCTGGCTTCTGGGATACGAAGGGGCGGTTTTCATTGCCAATCCTGACGAGGTGATGAAGCACGAGGTTGGTGGTGACGAGGGACAGAAATGGCTCCTCGACCATGCTGCCGGCTCTGGGCCCTTTGTCATCAAACGCTGGGAACCTGGCACGGTGTATGAGATCGAAGCGGTGCCGGATTACTGGCGGGGCTGGCGGCCAGAAGGCCGTTTGGCCGGCGTGATCTGGAGGATCATCCGTGACTCGGCGGAAAGGCGAATGGCTTTGCTGGCCGGAGAGATTGACATCGCTGATACGGTGCCCGTGGATGACCTGCCCTTGATTGACGCCAACCCCGGTACCCACACCGAGGTCCACGCTGGCTTCCTGACCGGCTACATCAAGATGAACAACCAGCGGGAGCCCTTCAATGATGTCAATTTCCGCAAGTTCATGGCCTATGCCTTCGACTACGAGGGGTTTGTCGCCACTCAGGGGGGGCCGGAACTGTGTCCGTTGATCACCGGCTGTCTGCCCGACGGTGTGCCGGGCCATGACCCCAATGTCCAGCCTATTTACCGTCAGGATCTGGAAAAGGCCAGGGAGTACCTGAACAAGACGCCCTGGAAAGACGGAGGGCTGGAATTCGATTTTGTCTACGTGACCGGCTTGCCTTTCGAGGAGGCCATGGGCACCATGCTGGCTGAGCCTCTGGCCAAATTCGGCTTCAAGGTCAACATGGTCCCCAAAGTCTGGCCGGATATGGTGGCTATGTCTGCGCATCCAGAGACCGGGGCGGATACCATCGCCGTCTTCGATGACCTGGGGCCCATTGCCACCCAGTGGTTCCGATACCAGTACTACTCCAAGTTCTGGGACAAGCCGGAAGGGGGCAGCTTCCAATCAGCCTGCTTCTATAAGAACCCGGAGTTTGATGCCCTCCTGGAGAAGGCCGAGCAGACAGCAGATGTAGAAGAGCGCATGAAGCTCATCAAGGAAATGCAACGCATCATCATGGAAGACATTCCGGCGATCATGCTCTACACCATGCCTAACATGCTGGGCTTCTCGGACCGGGTCAAAGGCTATGAGTACACGGGCTACATTGCCGTGGACTTCTGGCCCTTGTGGATAGAGGAGGCTTAACGGATAAGAGCTTGGTGGTGAGGGAGGGAATCCCCCCCTCACCACCCACACGTAGACAGCGGGTATCTGCTCGGGATGGGGATTCTACTGAGGCCATTTGAAAGAAAGGTGAGCGGTGGGACTGCGTTACTATGTGCTACGGCGACTGTTGTTACTCATACCGGCCCTGATCGGCCTGTCCATTGTCACTTTTGTCATCTCTCACATTGTACCGGGGGATCCCGTCCGGCTGGCTGCTGGGCCGCAGGCTACCGCCGAACAAATCCACAAGCTGGAAGAAGAGTTTGGCCTTGACAAACCCTTGCACATCCAGTATCTTAACTACATGAGGAATGTCCTCCATGGTAACCTCGGCCAGTCCATGATGAACCGCCATCCGGTGGCTATGGACTTGAGGCGGTATTTTCCGGCGACGTTCGAGTTGGTGGTCGTGTCTACGATTTTAGGGCTCGCCATTGGGGTGCCCATGGCCATGGCCGCTGCCGTTTTCAAGGACCGATGGCCCGACCAGGTATCCAGGATAACCGCCCTTTCTTCCATCAGCATGCCCGTCTTTTGGCTGGGCATGGTTTTGCAATTGCTCCTATGTATGACCCTGCGCTTGTTGCCCATCAGTGGACGCTTTGCTCCCCGGGTGCCTTTCCCTCCCAACGTGACGGGCTTGTTGCTGGTTGACAGCCTGCTGGCCGGCGACTTGCCCAAATTCGGCATAGCCTTGAAACACATCGCTTTGCCCGCCTTCTGCCAGTCCTTGATCGCTATCGCCGTGATCACCAGAGTACTGAGGGCCGATATTTTAGAGGTGATGCAGCGGGATTTCGTCACCATGGCGCGGGCCAGTGGCCTGCCGGAGCGGGTCATCCTCTTCAAGTATGTGCTCAAGAACGCCCTGATCGCTACCGTGGCTATGCTGGGACATCTTATCGGTTGGGAGTTGAGTGGCTCGGTCATGATCGAGACGGTCTTTGATTGGCCGGGTATAGGCTTATATGCGGTCAGATCCGCTATGACTTTGGATTTCCAACCCATTATGGGCATTACCCTTTTTGTGGGTTTGCTGTTTATGACTCTCAATCTGCTGGTTGACATCTTATACGGAGTCGTTGATCCACGCATCCGGTACGGGTAGGTGTCTCCCTGGGAGGATAGAGTATGAGCGTGTCCGTTGGCGCCCGAGGCTGGTGGAGCCGTTGGCAGGCCGAGAACCAGGGCCTTATTGATGAATGGAGGCGGGGTCTATATCGTTTCCGACAAAGTCGTCTTTCTATGGTCGGTTTGGCCATTATTATCTTCCTGCTCGTTGTCGCCTTCACCGGCAGGTCTTGGGTGCCTTATCCCGAAGATGCCGGGTTCACCACCCATGTGGAGATACGTTTGCAGGGACCCAGCCGCCAGAATCTGTTTGGCACCGATGAATATGGGCGTGATATCTTCACGCGGACCGTGTGGGCGACTCAAACCTCCCTGATTGCAGGAGCCATGATCGTTTTGGTGGGGAGCCTTATTGGGATCATTCTGGGGGGTATCGCCGGTTACTTTGGCGGCTGGGTCAACGAAGGGATCATGCGCCTTACGGACATCATGTTGACCATGCCCGGCATCTTCCTGGCTCTGGCCATTACGGCCGCTCTGGGCCCCAGTATCCTCCATGCCATGATGGCTCTCTCCATTACCTGGTGGCCAGGCTACTGTCGTCTGGTCCAGGCTCAAGTGCTTTCTGTACGCGAAGAGGACTATGTCGAAGCGGCGCGTTGCATCGGCGCAAGTCGCCCGCGTATTATCTTCAACCACATCCTGCCCAATTGCCTGTCTGCTATCATGGTGAAAGCTTCCATGGATTTCGGCTTCGCCGTGCTCAACCTGGCCGCCCTCGGCTTCATCGGGGTAGGCGCCCAGCCGCCGGTTCCTGAGTGGGGGGCCATGATCTCCAAGGGGCGAGAATTTCTTCCCTACGCCTGGTGGTATTCCACCTTCCCCGGCCTGGCCATGTTCTTGACCGTATTTGGCTTCAACATGCTGGGCGATGGCCTGCGCGATGTCTTCGACCCGAGGGCACGCAGATAATATAAGCGTTCGCCTGGACGGTTACGCTCTCATAAGGGAAACCCGATGACGAAGAGTGACCTGCTGGTAGAGATCAAAGACCTCCGCCTGGATTTTCATACTTTTGATGGCATCTCCAAAGTCCTGAATGGAGTCAATCTCAAGATCTGGCGAGGTGACATCCTGGGGTTGGTCGGAGAGACCGGCTGCGGCAAGACGATGACCGCTCTCAGCATTCCCCGCCTGATCCCTTGTCCTCCAGGCGAGATCACCGGTGGCCAGGTGTTGTTTGAGGGGGAGGATGTCTTGCAAAAGACGGCAGAGGAGATGCGGCTGCTCAGAGCCAAGAAGCTGGCCATGATCTTCCAGGACCCTACC
>JBBIJG010000346.1:0-3775 GCA_037446095.1 Caldilineae bacterium | reverse complement strand
ATAGCCATTCCAGCAGGACGTGGCGGAGCGTGGGGCAGTCCCATTAGAATCTGCTCGAACTGGCGGGCCGTATTTTCCCAGGTGTAGCGGGCGTGCACGCGACGGCGACCAGCCTCGGCGTAACATCGCCAGGTGGCCTCATCCTCCAGCACTCGCAGCAAGCCGTGGGCAATGTCAGCCGGGTCAAAGGGGTCAACCAGCACACCGTATTCTTCGCCCCCTTCCCGCAGGCTCTCCGTCGGGCCGCCATTCTTAGTGACCACGACTGGCAAACCGGCCGCCATGGCTTCCAGCGGAGCCAACCCGAAGGGCTCGTAGTAAGCGGTCAGCGCAAACACCGACCGGCTCTCGGCCAGGAAGCGATAGGCAGCGGCCAGTTCGTCCTGGCTGTCCAGGGAAAAGAGGCTGATTTTACCCCGTAGTCCACCTTCGTGCACCACCTTCATAATCTGATCCAATACTTCTCTGGATCCGTCGTCGGCCCCGCTATAGTCGGCCAGCGGATTGTCCAATCCCCGAGTGACGAGTAGCAGATTGGCTTTAGCCTGTAATTGCGGGTTACCGGCGAAGGCTTGCACCAGCCCGACGTGATTCTTTTTCACGTCCAGCCGACTGGAGGCGATGATGACCGGCAGATGCCCTCGCTCCGGTGCGATGTCCCGGTCCAATTTGGCCCGGACTTTGCGCCGGGTGGCTTGCTCGACTGCGCTCTGGGCCTCTTTGTCGAACACCCGCAGGTTGACGCCAGGGGGAATGACCACCAGTCGCTGGTCGTCGTGTACGTCAATAACCCCCTGGTATGCGGGATGGGCATACTGCTCGAATCGCTCCTGGGCAGTGCTCGCTGTGCACACGCTGGCCCGACTCATGGCAATGCGTTCGGCCATGATACGTCGGGCAAAGTGGAAGCGGGCGTCTAGTTCGGCCAGGTTGTCCCCCATGGTGCCCAGCCTCTCCAACTTTTGCGCGCCCAAGGAATGGGGGGTGAAAGTGAATGGGATGCCCGTCTCTTCTCGCAAGATCGCCGCTGTGAGACCGCCATCGGCGTAGTGAGCGGTGATCGCATCCGGGAAGCGCCCCTCCTGTTGGTAGAAGCTGATAATGTGCGGGGCAAACTCGGTGCCCAGGTAGGGCCACAGTTCCTCCTTGGGCAGGAAGCGGTCGCCGCCGAAAGGGAGGCGCACGATGCGCACGTTCTCGTGGCCGGGATAGGTATCCAGCGGCGCAGCGAACTCGGGCCAGCCAGAGTCCACAATCTGGCGGGTGACAATGTCCACCTGATGTCCCCATCGAGCCAGAGCCAGAGCTACCTCCTTGACGTATACCAACTGGCCGCCGAAATCGGGATGCATCGTCCAGTAGCTATCATTGGGGTCGAAATTGCCCTGGGGATTCAAAAAAGCGACGAACATGAACAGCTCTCGGGCTAATTTTTCAACCGGGGCGAAATGTGCTATAATTAATATGAGCACGGAGACAACACGGCAACGGGCCCATGGCAAAAAGCCGTAGCCTGATGCTGTACTCCGGGCCGGTCACGACAAGGGGCTGCCGATCCTCCCAAATCTGCTCCCCTTGTCTTTTTTTCTGAAAATACCGCTGATTATGAGAACAGTTGCTCAGTCATTCTCTGGTGGGATGGCACCTCCCACAGTAGAGCGACGGCAAACCAACTCGATGGGCAACTCGATATGGAGCGGTTCGCCGGGGGGATAGTCAATAGCCTGTAAAAGTACTTCCACGCCCTTGACACCGGTCTCGAAAAACGGCTGGCGAACGGTGGTCAACCCCAGATAATGGCTCACCTCGATGTCGTCATAGCCTACTAGGGCCACATCTTGGGGAACGCGCAGCCCCCGCTCGCGGATGGCTTCCATGGCGCCGATGGCCTGGGTATCGCTGGCCGCAAAGATGGCCGTGGGTGGCTCAGCCAAATCCAGCAAGTGGCGAGCCAGGTCACGGGCCTGTTCCTCGCCGTGCTCGGCCCAGCGGTGATACTCCGGTCGAAACGGTATTCCGGCCTCGTCCAGGGCCTGCCGGTAGCCCTGATAGCGATGGAGGCTGGAAGTAAAGCGAAAAGGGCTCTCCAACGGATCGCTGATGTAAGCGATACGGGTGTGGCCCAGTTCGATGAGATGTTTGGTGGCCATGTAGCCCCCTTTCACATCGTCTATCACCACATGGCTCAAAGCCGGGTGGTAGGCATCAATCAAGACGACAGGTATGCCGGCTTGGTGGAAATGAGCCACGTCCTCGTCGGTAGGGGGCAGAGCGATGATCAGCAGACCGTCAAATCGCTGGCTGGTGGGCAACTCGCGAAAGCAGGCATCACGCTTGTCAGTGGTCTCCACGTTGTACAGGACGAGGTCGTACTCGCTTTCGGTGAGGGCCGCTTCCACCCCTCGCAGTCGTCCAACAAAGGCCGGGCGGGTGAAGAAAGGAGTGATGACACCGACAGTGAATGTCCTGCGCAGGGAAAGGCGTTGGGCGATGGGGTTGGGATGATAATCCAACGCTTCAATGGCATCCAGCACTTTCTGGCGTGTGGCTTCGCTCACTCGTGAGCTGTTGTTGAGCACCCGTGACACGGTGCCGACGCCCACCCCAGCATACCTGGCCACATCGTAGATGGTTGGCGACATGGGTTTTCCCGACTTTCAGAGCAAAATGTGGAAGCGGTTCCATATGGAACCGCTTCCATTATACCACACTTTCGCTCCCTTGTCAAGAGCCGCGGACACTTTTGCGCTATACCCTCTTGTTTTTAAGGATTGTAATTATGCCTGTCTGTGGTATAATAGGCGGGAGATCTCTGACTGAGCCCTATTGCATCGGGGCATTGACCCTGGGCAAAACATAGCCCCTATACGGCAGAAGAGCTGTTGGCTCATCTGCGGCAGGAACTGTATGGTGGCCCAGTTAAAGCAACTGGGGATAGCAAGTTAGCTGGAGCTTTATTATGCCTAAGACCCGCGCCGTTGTATACGCGGCCCTCATCGCCGCTCTCTACGCGGTCTTCACGGTGGCCTTGGCCCCGCTGAGCTATGGACCGCTACAATTCCGTATCAGCGAGGTATTGAAGGGTCTGGTCATCTGGCAACCGGTGGCCATCCCTGGCATTGTGTTGGGCACTATTTTGGCCAACCTGACCAGTCCCTACGTCGGAGCATGGGAGTTGATCTGGATGCCTTTCACAGATGGCCTCGGTGGGCTGCTGGCCTGGTGGATTGGGCGACGCTGGCCCTGGGGCGGAGCCGTCTGCTACGCCCTCACCACCGGGGCTGCCGTAGCCCTGATGCTGTCCTTTGTGCTGGCCACACCCTTCTGGCCGCTTTTCCTCAGTGTGACAGCCAGCGAAGCCATTATCATCATCGGCGGCCTGCCGATCATGCGCTACATCGCCCGCATCTGGGACCTGCGCATCGGCTCAAATGGCTGATGGCTAATACAGGAACATCGGCTTGCCATGAACGTGCCAGACCTTGGGCCGGTACTCCTCAATGTCGTAAAGGGAACGCACATCCACCGTCTTGACCCCCAGTAAAGGCGTATCTGCCGATACGTCCGTGTAGCGCCCCTCCCGCAAGGCCACCATGCGTCCGAATTTTTTCTGCTCGATCAGGTCCATGGCCGTGTTGGCGTAGTTGATGGCCACCATCACATCCAGCGCATCGGGTTCCCCGGAGCGCATCAGGTAGGCGACCTCCTGAATCAGTGTCGGTTCGCCGGTGATCTTTTGCAGCCGGTCCGCAGTTATGGCACCGATGCCGCCCAG
>JBBIJG010000345.1:0-3783 GCA_037446095.1 Caldilineae bacterium | reverse complement strand
GGAGCGTTTGGTCGTATAGTAGCAGCCGATGCCCAGAGCCGACAACTCCCGCTCGCACTGCCGTCCTTTGTGGGGGGAAAGCGGTTGGCAGGGGCAGGTTTCCTCCAAGCAACAGAGCCCCAAAGGCAGGCTGAGGGGGGCATCTATGGCCCCCAGGGCAGGACGGTGTGCTTCAACGAAGGCCACGATGTCGGCATCGTTACCCTGCATCTTCCAGTCTTGCAGGCGTAGCTCCGCGTCCAGGGCGGCGCAGGCCGTTTTTTTCCTGGATGAGGTGGGCAGGTCTATGCCGATGAAATTCATGTCCCCAAAATTAAGGACGGGAAACTTCCCGTCTCTAAAGGTGGTTCCGAAGGTCTACTCCAAAGGCCGCCAAGCTCAGACAAGCCCTGTCTGGCCGAAAAACCCGGCGTGAACCCCTGGTGGATCAGAGGTCACTGCTCGGCCAGAGCCCTTTTTAAGCGCAGAGAAAAGGTGGCAGATTCTCTGCACCCTTCAATCTTTACTGCCCCTGGGCAATTACAGTCAGAGAATCTGGCTCAGGAAGATCCTGGTGCGTTCCTCCTTGGCCCGGTTTGGGTCTTCGATAGCTGCTTTTAGCTCCTCGGCGGTCAGCTCTTCCACAATATTACCCTCGTCGAAGAAAAAGACGCGATGGGCGACCTCTTTGGCGAAGCCCATTTCGTGGGTGACTACGATCATGGTCATGCCCGAACGGGCCAGCTCGATCATGACATCGAGCACCTCTTTGATCATCTCCGGGTCCAGGGCGGAGGTCGGCTCGTCAAAAAGCATGATCTTCGGTTGCATGGCCAAGGCGCGGGCGATGGCCACTCGCTGCTGTTGCCCGCCCGACAACTGACTGGGATATTTGTGGGCCTGGTCCGGGATGCCTACCCGTTCCAAAAGCTGCATGGCCACCTCTTCAGCTTTGTCTTTGGGCCATTTCCGAACCCAGATGGGAGCCAGGGTGATGTTGTCAATGACCTTCAGGTGCGGGAACAGGTTGAAAGACTGGAACACCATGCCAATCTCCTGGCGAATGGCATGGATGTTGCGGATGTCGTTGGTCAGTTCAATGCCGTCTACGATGATGTCACCCCGCTGGTGATCTTCCAGGCGGTTGATGGTCCGAATGAAGGTGGACTTGCCCGAACCCGAGGGGCCGCAGATGACCACCACCTCCCCCCGCTTGACGGTGAGATTGACCCCCCGCAGCACATGAAAGTCGCCGAACCACTTGTGCACATCCCGACAAATAATGATGTCTTCTGCCTGCATAATACTCCCCTGTGTTGGTCTCCAGCCCCTATGTCTCAAATCTCAACAGAGATCGCTCTTCTTAACGTTGGAAGTTTCCACTATCGTTTCCCGACACCTAACGCTGCCTCCAACCTGTAGCTGGCGTAGGACATGGCATAACTGCAGATGAAATAAATCACAGCGACGAAAATGTACACTTCCCTGTACAACCCCAGCCATTGGGGCTGGGCCAGCACGAACTGACCGATCCGCAACAGCTCCAGCAACCCGACGATGGCGGCCAGCGAGGTATCTTTGAACATGCTGATAAATTGCCCCACGATAGCCGGGATCACCATCCGCAGCGCCTGAGGCAGGATGATCAGCAGCATGGTAAGAGGTGCGTTGAGGCCGAGGGCTTTAGCTGCCTCGAACTGCCCTTCCGGGATAGCCTGCAACCCGCCACGTACGTTCTCGGCCATGTAGGCGGCGCTGAACAGGGTCATCGCCACCATAGCCCGAAGCACGTGGGCGACTCGCACCTCCTTGGGCAGGAAAAGCGGGAGCATGATATGGACCATGAACAGGATAGTTACCAGCGGCACCCCCCGCACCATTTCAATGAACAAGATGCTGAAAAGACGAATGACGGGTAACTCGCTTCGCCGCCCCAGAGCCAACAGGACTCCGATGGGGAAGGAGGCGACGATGCTGACGATGGACAGCAAGAAGGTTAGCAACAGTCCACCCCACAAGGTTGTGCTGACCGGTGGAAGCACGGGACTGCCTTCGAAACCGTGAAGCAGGATGATCGTCAAGATGAAAGAGAGAAGCCACCCTGCGAGGACCCAGCGTCCTGCGCCGGGAAGCCTGCGTCCCCCCAGGTACCCTAGCAGAATAAGGGCCAGATTCCCGACAAGCCAAATTCGTGTTGTCAGGCCGAAAGGCAGGATAGCTAAAACGGCAAAGCCGGCAGCCAGAGCGGCCGCAAAGTTCCGAATGGCCCCGCCCCACACTCCCCAGCTCAGCCCGAAAAGGGCAGAAACCATGAAGACACACAACCCGACGCGCCACGCCTGTTCAGGAGGAAACTGGCCAACCATGAACAGCCGCAGATTGCTGGTCACCACACCCCATTTGGCGCTGGTGAAGGCCCATTTCAAGGCACCGCTCAGGACTGTGTAAATCAACCAGAGGGATAGGAAGGTCAGTAGGGCATTGTACCAGGTGCTGAATAAATTCTTTCTCAGCCAGCCAATAGGTCCTATCGCAGTACGGGGCGGCTGGATGACTTCTGATCCGGTGGTCATATTTACCTCTCAACGAATTGGACAGCCCGGTTGTAGATATTCATCAGTAAGGAAGTGATCAGGCTCATGGTGAGGTAACTGCCCATCACCATGATGATGACCGGAACGGGTCGGCCGGTCTGGTTAAGGATAGTTCCGGCTACAGCATACAGATCGGGGAAACCGATGGCGACGGCCAAGCTGGAGTTCTTGGTCAGGTTAAGATATTGGCTGATGAGGGGCGGGATGATCACGCGCAGGGCCTGGGGGAAGATAACCAGTTGCAGGGTCTGCATGTCCGTCAGCCCCAGGGCCCGGGCCGCTTCGATCTGGCCCCGTTTGACAGCCAGGATGCCTCCCCGGACCACCTCGGCAATAAAGGCTGCGGTGTACACTACCAACCCCAGCAGGAGGGCCGTGAACTCGGGACTGAGCCTCAGGCCGCCTTTGAAGTTAAAGCGCTCCAAAACCGGCACCTCGCCCCTGAGAGGGCTCTCCCCAACCATGAACCAACCCAAGGTGGGGATCAGGATGAGCGCCACGATGGCTGCCAGAATCCGGTGAGAGGGCTGGCCGGTGCGCATTTGATAACGGGTCCGGACGATCCATAGGATCACCGCCATGGCGACTCCTCCCAACACGAAGGGCAACCAAAGTCGAAAAGTTGGTGTAGGGAAAGCCCACGGCAGGAAGACACCGCGCTGATTGAGGTAAATCGAACCGGGCAGAGCAATGCTCTGCTGCACACGGGGCAATTGAAAAACCACAGCAAAGTACCAGAAGACGAGCTGGACCAGGAGAGGGGTGTTGCGGATGACCTCAATGTAGACCAGGGCGATCTTGCTGACCAGCCAGTTGTTGGACAAACGGGCCACACCGGTCACCGTCCCCAGAATGGTGGCCAGGACAATCCCGATGGCGCTGACACGCAGGGTGTTAACCAGGCCAACCAGGAAAGCCCGTCCGTAGGAATCGGAAGGGTGATAGGTAATGCCTTCGCTGATCTCAAAGCCGGCCTCCAGTTTGAGGAACCCGAAGCCGGCCGACATCCCTCGTTCGGCCATGTTGCGGCTCAGGTTGGCATAGAGCAGGCCGGCGACGAGAGCAACGGTGGCGGCGAAAACGATCTGACCCAGAATGGCGAGCACGCGCACGTCGCGCCAGAAAGGGATAGCGCGGTGGGACACAGTGGAAACAAGGGACTTTTGGACCATACTACCCCACTGCCATGAAACGTTCTTTTCGTCTCATG
>JBBIJG010000344.1:2914-3798 GCA_037446095.1 Caldilineae bacterium | reverse complement strand
CATCCCACCCCCCACCGGAAAAGAGCAGCAACCTCTGCGCGCCCTGGTCTTTGACTCCCATTACGATCCCTACAAGGGAGTGGTGGCCTATGTGCGGGTGGTGGATGGCCAGATGACCGAGGGCTGCCCTCTGCTTCTGATGGCCGGCGGCCAGCAGTTCGAGCCCATGGAGCTCGGCTTTTTCGGACCCGCCATGAAGCCCGTAAGCCGACTCGATACCGGTGAGGTGGGCTACGTGGCCACCGGCCTCAAGAACGTGCGAGATTGCTCGGTGGGCGACACCATCACCCTGGCCGACGATCCGGCCGAAACACCATTGCCTGGCTACCGCCCCGTCAAACCCATGGTCTTCGCCGGCTTTTACCCTATCCAGGGTGAGGACTACCGGCTGTTGAAAGATGCTCTGGAAAAATTGCAACTCAACGACGCCTCGCTGGTTTATACACCCGAGACCTCCCAGGCTCTGAAATTCGGCTTCCGTTGCGGCTTCCTGGGCCTCTTTCACATGGAGATTGTCCGTGAGCGGCTGGAGCGAGAATATGACCTGGACCTTCTGGCCACGACGCCCAGCGTCGAGTATCAGGTGCTCAAGCGAAATGGGGAGGTAGTGATTGTAGACAGTCCGGCCGACCTCCCTCCGCCCGGAGAGATTGACCAGATTCTGGAACCCTGGATGGACATCCAAATCTGGACTCCGGCTGAGTACATCGGGCCAGTCATGGAGTTGGTGACCCACCGGCGGGGAGAGGTAGGCCCCATCGAGTATTTGGACCAGCACCGGGTGCTTCTGCACTACAAGCTGCCTCTCTCAGAGCTCATCATCGGCTTCTACGACCAGTTGAAGTCTCGCACGCGGGGCTATGCCTCCCTGGATTATTCCTTCG
>JBBIJG010000344.1:0-2870 GCA_037446095.1 Caldilineae bacterium | reverse complement strand
CTGGTCAACAAGCAGCCTGTGGATGCCCTTTCTCTCATCGTCCATCGGGCTCAGGCCTATGAGAAAGGCGACGCTTTGGTGAAGAAAATGAAAGAACTCATCCCCCGACAACTCTTCCCGGTGCCCATCCAGGCCGCCATCGGCAGCAAGGTCATCGCCCGCGAAACGGTCAAGGCGCTGCGCAAGAACGTGCTGGCTAAATGTTACGGCGGCGACGTGACCCGCAAACGCAAGCTCCTCCAGCGTCAAAAGGAGGGCAAGAAACGCCTGGCCCGCATCGGCAACGTGGAAGTGCCGCCGGAGGCGTTCACAGCCATGTTGAGGCTGGGCGATTGAAATGCCCCGCGTGGTCACCCTGGGCGACATCAACATAGACATTATCGCTTCCCTCTCATGTTACCCTGCTCCTGGCGGCGATGCGTTGGCCAAGTGGGTGGAGGTCCACAGCGGCGGGTCGGCGGCCAACACGGCCACTGTGCTGGCCCGTTTTGGAGTGGAGGTGGGCATCATAGGCCGGGTGGGTAGAGACCCCTTTGCCGAGCTGGCTCTGACCCACCTGGCCGCCGCAGGAGTGGACCTGAGCTACATCCAGCGGGACGACAAGCTTACCACAGGCCTGATCTTCATCGCCGTGACCCCCGATGGCGAACGGACCATGTTTAGCTGCCGGGGGGCCAATCCTTGGCTGGATGCGGCGTTGTTGGATGAAGAAGCCATCGCGCAGGCGGATATCTTTCACCTCTCCGGCTATGCCCTTCTGGCCGAACCCCAACGGCGCGCCGCCTGGCGGGCTGTGGAAGTGGCCCAGCAGGCAGGCGTGACCATCTCCCTGGATTTGGGAGTGGAGGTGGCGGCCAGGGTCGTCGAAGAAGTGAAGGCTCTGTTACCCCTGACCGAGCTCATCTTCCCCAACCAGGCCGCGGCCGAACATCTGACCAATCGCCGAGGAGAAGAGGCGGTAAGGGCACTGCTGGAGTACGGGGTAGAAACGGTGGCTCTCAAGTTGGGTGCGAGGGGTTGTTTAGTCGGCGACAAGGGAGAAATCTTCCCGGTTCCGACTTTTGCTGTGGAGGTGCAAGATACCACCGGGGCCGGAGATAGCTTTGATGCCGGCTTCATCCTGGGCCGACTGGGAGGCCTGAGTTTGCGGGAATCGGCTATCCTGGCCAATGCCCTGGGTGCTTTGGCGGCTTCCACTGTAGGTGCTGGCGATGCTTTGCCAGGGCCGGAGAGGGTACGGACCCTGCTGCATAAGTGCCTGTCGGACTCCGACCGGCAGGATTGGAAAGGAGAGATCAGCCGGGTTCTGGACCATCTGACATGGGCGAGCTAGTTAGCCGAAATAAGCAGGTGGCAGTATGGAAAGCGTGCCAACCGGTAGTTTACAGGAGCCACGCAGTTAGTCTTCAAAGAACCGATTTTTACCGCAAAGCACGCTGAGAGCACGGTGAATAAAAGCCCGACGGCGTATGCGGCGATTGAGCGCAGGGCAAACGAGTTGACCTTTGCTCAGGCTGAGGGCGCAGCCGAACGGTTGAGGAAACTTTAAAGGACGTTCCCATGCCAGTGCAGAGCCTTCGTGACGACCTGGACACAGCTACCATTCTCGTGGTAGACGACGAGCCGGATACCGTTGACATGTTGCAAGCCTGTCTTGAGACCGAGGGCTACCAGGTGATGACCGCCTATTGGGGCGAGGAGGCTCTGGAGAAGGTCTTCACTTGGCGGCCGGATATGGTCCTGCTGGACATCCTCATGCCCGACTTGAATGGTTTGGAGGTCTGCCGCTGTCTGAAAACCGACCCCCGCACCCAATTCGTGCCGGTGGTTCTCATCACAGCTTTGCAAGAACAGAAGGACAGGCTCGCCGGGGTGCAGGCCGGGGCAGACGACTTTCTGACCAAGCCTTTAGACCAGGGGGAACTCTTGGCCCGCGTCCGTAACCTGCTGCAGATCAGACGTCTGACCGAGCGGTTGGAACACGCCGAGAGTGTAGTTTTTGCCCTGGCTGCGGCGGTAGAGGCCCAAGACCCCTACACCGAGAAACACCTCCAGCGGATGGCTTACCTGTCGGAACGCCTAGCCCGGGCGGCCGGCCTGGATCCCGAGCAGGTGGTGGCTATCCGCTATGGCAGCATCCTCCATGATGTGGGCAAAATGGGCATCAACGAGACGATCCTCCGCAAGCCGGGCCCTCTCACCGAAGAGGAGCGGGCAAAGGTACAAGAACACCCGATTATTGGAGCCCAGATTGTGCAATCTATGCGCCTTGCCCAGCAGATAGCCCCTATCGTACGCGGCCACCACGAGCGCTGGGATGGACAAGGGTACCCAGACGGTCTGAGAGGGGAAGAGATTCCTTTGGGAGCCCGCATCGTCGCCCTGGTGGATGCTTATGATGCCATGTCCACCGACCGGCCCTACCGGGCCGCTCTCCCGCCAACGTGCATCCGCGCTGAGCTAGAGCACAACGCCGGCAAGCAGTTTGACCCTGACCTGACGGCTTTATTGCTCCATTTGTTGGAGAAGGACGGAGTGCTATAACGCCTTGGCACCAGACCAGAGGTCAGACCCAATTTCTACTCAACCTGGACACAGGCCCCGCCAGCTCAGCGGTATCCTAACAGCTCACGGAAGGTAGACACCGTTTTGCCTCAACAGAACCGGACCAGGTTTGCGCCTGGATTCTCTATCCCTGGCATGATGCGTTCCCGACAACGTCGAATGCTCTCCCGATTTGTGGCCTGCCTCTGGAAGGTGATCCTCCTGACAGGGATGGCATTGCTCTTGGTAGGATGGGCAGCCAGCCCCCTCCATGCAGGCCGAGGGGTGAAAATACAAACCCCTGCCCTGACGGGGCTACCTTCAGG
>JBBIJG010000343.1:652-3812 GCA_037446095.1 Caldilineae bacterium | reverse complement strand
AGCTGGACGAGGCCCAAAGAGGGCAATTGGTCATCGAGAGTTTGGGCGACGAGGTGAAGCGGGCCGTGTTGGTGGTCTCGGCCCTGGCTCCCAAGACGACAGAGTTGGCCGGGTATCAGTACGCCGTAGAACCGAGGCGGTGAGGGCCCCCCCCCTTGTAACAGCCCAGGAATGGTTGACTGTTGGGCTTTGGTTGTGAAAAACGACGAGAAGATCCACTACACTCAGGTGCAGGAATTCAGAGACAGAAGCGTGACCTTATGCTACGAGAAGACAAAAACCTGATTGTCAGGGAAATCGAATGCAAATCCATCCTGACCAAGTCGGGTATCGAGGGGGTTGACTATGCCCTTAACCCCTACGTTGGCTGCGAGCACGGCTGTGTCTACTGCTACGCCAGCTTTATGAAATGCTTCACCGGTCACACGGAGGAATGGGGCACCTTCGTGGATGTCAAAATCAATGCGGCGAGAGTGCTGGCCCATCAGATGCAGCGGGCGCAACAGGGCAACATCGCCTCCGGCACGGTGACTGACCCCTATCAGCCGCTGGAGGAAAGGTACGGAGTCACCCGCGCCTGCCTGGAGGTGCTAGCGGACTATGATTTCCCTGTCTCTATCCTGACCAAATCCGACCGGGTGCTGCGTGACCTCGACCTCCTCCGCCGCCTCAAGGGCGTGGAAGTAGGCTTCACCATCACAGCACTCGACAGCGAGGTGCAGCGGATTTTTGAACCCCACTCCCCAAGGGCATCGGCGCGCCTGGTAGCCCTGGCCAAGTTGGCAGAGGCGGGGGTCAAGACCTGGGCCTTCTGCGGCCCGCTCCTGCCCTTGCTCTCGGACGGCGAGGAGCAGATAGACGCCCTCTTCGAGGCACTGGCGCGAGTAGGCATCTCCTACATCATCGTGGACAGCATGAAGCTCAGTGGAGCCGTCTGGGGGAGGGTCAGACGGGTGCTGGAGAGACACTATCCTGACCTGGTAGAGGGATACCGTCCCATCGTTGCCAACCGCAGGTCCTATCACGAGACACTGATGGCCCGGGCACGGAGACTCGCTGAGAAGCATGGCCTGGCTTGGGGAGTGTGATGTCGTTCGGAACCCGGGGCGGCAAGACGGTGCGGTAGCCAGCGGCTTGCCACAGAAGTCAAGAGGTAGTATAATTTGTGACGGATCCAATTGTCAGGAATTTGCTCTCATCGTTGGAGGCAATGAATGGCCAGATTTAATCTATTCAAAGCCTGGTTCTCCAAGCCAGAACCACTGCCCAAAGGCATCTACCATTATCGCACACCTCTGGACGCTCCGGAGCGATTCCGCCTGCACCTGCGCGTTGAAGAGGACGGACAGGGCATCCTGGTCATCAACGCAGCCAGAGTGCTGCACCTTAACCAGACGGCCACCGAATGGGCCAAGCTCATCATCGAAGACGTGCCTCGCCAGGACGCCATCAAGACCATGCAGCGACGCTACCGGGTAGACCGGAAGACGGCCCAGGCGGACTACGATAACCTGCGCGACACCATCATGACCCTGGCCCGCACCGATGAAGTCTGCCCCGTTACCTACCTGGACATCGAGCGCATCGAGCCTTTCACCACCCCGGTTTCGGCCCCCTATCGCATGGACCTGGCCCTGACCTATCGCTGCAACGACGATTGTCTCCATTGCTACGTCGCCCGGGCCAAAGACCACCCTGAGATGCCCACCGCCGCCTGGAAGCAGGTCATTGACAAATGCTGGGAACTGGGCATCCCCCACATCTGCTTCACCGGCGGAGAGGCCACGTTGCGCGAAGACCTGCGGGAGCTCATCGAGCACGCCGAAGACGTGGGGCTGGTAACGGGGCTGTTGACCAACGGCCGCCGCCTGAGCGACAGGGCTTACCTGGATAGCCTGCTGGAAGCAGGTCTGGATCACATCCAGATCACCATCGAGTCCTACGACGAGGCAGTGCACGACAAGATGGTGGGCTGCCAGGGGGCCTGGAAAGAGACCGTGGAAGGCATCAAAAACAGCGTGGCCGCCGATGTCTACCTGATGACCAACACCACCCTCACCGACCTCAACAGCACCGACATTGAGAAAACCATCGCCTTCATCGCCAGCCTGGGGGTGGAGACCTTTGCCTGCAACAGCCTGATCTATGCCGGCAAGGGAGCCGATGTGGGCATCGGCATCCCGGAGGCAGACTTGCCTCCCATCGTGGACAAGATCAAAGCTGCCGCTGCCGAACACCATCTGCGCCTGATCTGGTACACTCCTACCCAGTACTGCGAGTTCAACCCCCTGGAGAAAGAACTGGGCGTCAAGGGCTGCACTGCCGCCAAGTACAACATGTGCGTCGAGCCCAACGGCGACGTCATCCCCTGCCAGAGCTACTACCAGACCCTGGGCAACATCCTGACCGATCCCTGGGAGAGCATCTGGCAGCATCAGTTGGCCCAGAACCTGCGAGAGCGCACCTGGCTGCCGGAAAAGTGCCAAGGCTGCGAGGACGTGGCCCTCTGTGGCGGCGGCTGCCCGCTGTATGTGCATGAGGGGGAATACCTGTGTGTGGAGAGCCAATCAACGGCGCCGTGAACGATGCGCCCGGTGCCAACTTTTCTTTGTGGAAGAAGTTTCTCCTGCTCGGGTGGATTACTGGCATTTTGTTTCCCTTTGGATGGCTCATTCTCTATTCCGATACTTACCGCCAGGTGTTCGATACGATCTTCGGCCCCTTCTGGGTTCATCTCTTGATGCACACCCTGCTCTACCTGGTATTGGCCTATTTCCTGGCCCAGCTTTTGCCGGCGACTCGTTTCCCGCGGGTGAGCCTGCGTCGCCTCGCCCTGGTGCTTTCGCTGGTGCTCGTCATCGCCCTGTTGCAAGAGAGCTTTCAGTTGCTCTACCTGGGGCGGTGGCCGGGTGCCGATGAGTTTCTGGACCTCGGTGTGGACCTGACAGGAGGGCTTTTGGGAATGCTCCTGCTTTGGGTTCAGACGAACAGAGGCACCCCACCACCGGAGCGGCAGTAACGTTGTAGTGCAGGCCAGCGAGGAAGCCGGGCAGAGGATGGGGCCGGCTGAAAGGGAAGCGAATGTCGGATCACCTGACGGTCGAGGAATGGCATACCCAATTCACCCGCCAGGCCCGCTGGACGCGGGCGATGCGCAGTC
>JBBIJG010000343.1:0-609 GCA_037446095.1 Caldilineae bacterium | reverse complement strand
GGGTGCTGGACGTAGGCTGTGGCACCGGAGTGATCACCGAGGAGATGGCAGCGCGCTGCCGGGGCCGGGTCATCGGGGTGGATATGGACCCGGCCATGATCGAATGGGCGCGGAAAAAGGGCCGCCGAGCCGAGTACCGCCTGGGCGACGCCTGTCACCTGGACTTTCCCGATGGCCACTTTGACGTGGTGGCCTGCCATTTTCTGCTGATGTGGGTGAAGGACCCGGCCCTGGCCGTGCGTGAGATGGCACGGGTGACCCGACCCGGTGGGACGGTGCTGGCCTGCGCCGAGCCTGACTATGGGGGGCGCATTGACTATCCCCAGGAGTTGCCCCTGGCCCGCTGGCAGGCGGAGGCCCTGCGCCGCGAGGGAGCCGACCCCTTCATCGGGCGCCGGCTGCCGGCCCTGTTCACCCAGGCCGGGCTGTCAGCCAAAGTGGGCGTCATCCCCTCCCTGTGGGACAACGAGGCTTTGCGACTCGAATTCGAAGCCGAGTGGGCGCTGATGGAGCACACCCTGGCAGGGATGGTGAGCGTAGACAAGCTGCGGCACTGCAAACAAAAAGACTGGCAGGCCATTGAAAACGGCCAACGACTGATCTTCGTGC
>JBBIJG010000342.1:0-3824 GCA_037446095.1 Caldilineae bacterium | reverse complement strand
CATTGAAGAAGAACTGGCGCGCATTCGATTGGAGATGACACTTGCGCGTCTGTCACCCAATACCCTCTATGCAGAAGCCATGATGGCCACCCTCAACCCGGCAGTGCGTTCCCTGGGGCTGGTGTTGCCCATCCAGCTTCATAGGGCGGTGTTAGGAGCCCCCCTGCCGTTACGCCAGAGCCTGTTGCTCATCTGGCCCCACTTGACCGGGCTGATTGCGGCCACGGTTTTGCTGTTCGCGCTGGGCTATGTGCTCTTCCAGCGCCAGGAAATTCGCGCCTGAACGGATACATTCTCGCGCGCGGCGGATTTGCCATCCGCTTTAACCATCAGGAGAAAGAGCCCATGATTGACGTCACCGACCTGACCAAATCGTATGGCCCCATCGAAGCGTTGCGTGGGGTCACCTTCCACATCGCCTCCGGTGAAATCGTCGGGTTGCTTGGGCCCAACGGGGCCGGGAAGACGACCATCATGAAAATTTTGACCGGTTATCTGCAACCCGATGGGGGCACTGTCTATGTGAATGGCCTGGATGTGCTGACCCATACCCGGCAGGTGCAGGCACATATCGGCTATCTGCCTGAGAACGCGCCCCTCTACCCGGAACTGTCGGTCCAATCCTACCTTAAAATGATGGCTGAGTTACGCCAGATTCCGAAGGAGGAGCAACAGGCCCGGCTCTCAGAAGCCATCTACGCCACCGGCCTGACCGAACATCTGACCCGCCCCATCGGCCAGTTGAGCAAAGGCTTCCGCCAGCGCGTGGGATTGGCCCAGGCAATCCTCCATCGGCCCAGGCTCCTGATCCTGGACGAACCCACGTTGGGACTGGATCCGACGCAGGTCGTCGAGATCCGCCATCTGATCCGCCGTCTGGCGAAGCAGAGCACGGTCCTTTTCTCCACCCACATTCTATCCGAGGTCGAAGCCCTTTGCGACCGGGTCATTATCCTGATGAACGGCCAGATCAGGGCCGACGCCCGGCTTTCAGAATTGGCTGCCACGCCGGACGCCGTCCTGGTACTGGAAGAGGCGCCGGCCGGTGTGGAGCGCGCGCTGCGTACTCTGCGCGGGGTGAAGGATGTCGAGCGAATCCGGATTCCCGATGGCTATCCGGCCTACCGAATCCTGGGGCGAGGCGATGGAGCCGACCTGTGCCCAGCAATCTACAACCTGGCGCGGCAGGAGGGCTGGCGGCTTCGGGAGTTGCGCCGGGATGTCCGCACCCTGGAAACCGTCTTCAACGAACTGGCTATGGCTGCCTGATTAGCACTGCAACCACAGATGGCAGCAATATCAAGAGGTGGTACGATGAAACAGACCCTGGCGATCACGCGCAAAGAATTAGAAGGTTATTTCGGCTCGCCGATGGCTCTTATTTTTGTGGGCGCATTCCTGGCGGCCACCCTGTTTTCTTTCTTCTGGGTGGATACTTTCTTCGCCCGAGGCATCGCCGACGTCCGGCCCCTCTTCCGTTGGATGCCGGTGCTGATGATCTTCCTGGTCGCGGCCTTGACCATGCGCCAATGGAGCGAGGAACAACGCTCCGGCACACTGGAGGTATTGCTGACCCTACCCATCTCCCCCATCCAATTGGTCGTTGGCAAGTTCCTGGCGGTAATGGCACTGGTTGCCGTCTCCCTGGCGCTGACCCTCTTCTTACCCATCACCGTCGAGATGCTGGGGAGTCTGGATTGGGGCCCGGTCTTTGGCGGCTATCTGGCGGCTATCCTGTTGGCGGCGGCTTACATCGCCATCGGGCTCTTTGTCTCTTCCCGCACCGATAACCAGATCGTGGCCCTCATCTCAACTGTGTTGCTCGGCGGCCTTTTCTATCTGGCCGGCTCTGGTGGCGTGACCGACTTTGTCGGCGGGGCCCTGGGCGAGGTCCTGCGCGCTATCGGCTCAGGCAGCCGTTTTGAAAGCATCCAGCGCGGTGTGGTGGACCTGCGCGACCTGCTCTACTACCTCTCGCTGACCGTCCTTTTCCTGACGTTTAACGTCGCCTCGCTGGAGGGTAAAAGATGGAGTACAGGGGAGCGTACGCTGGCCCACCGCCGCAGCGTCATCCTCACCACCGCCCTGGTGGCTCTGAACCTGGTGCTACTCAACGTCTGGCTTTTCCCTTTGGGAGGGCTCCGTCTGGACCTCACCGCTCAGCGGGAATATAGCCTCTCTCAGACCACCCGCGATCTGCTGAGTAACCTCCAGGAGCCGCTGCTGATCCGGGGTTACTTCAGCGAAAAGACCCATCCCCTGCTCGCCCCACTGGTCCCGCGCATCCGTGACATGCTGCAAGAGTACCGGGTCGCTTCAGGTGGCAAGGTGCAGTTGGAGATGATAGACCCGGCCAAGGACCCGGATAAGGAAGCGGAGGCCAACCAGACCTATGGCATCCGCCCGACACCCTTCCAGGTGGCCGGGCGTTACGAAACCTCGATCATCAACTCCTATTTTGACATCTTGATCCGCTACGGTGACCAGCACGCGGTGCTCAATTTCCGCGATCTCATCGAGGTCGAACTCCGCCACGACGGCAGCATAGATGTACGCCTGCGCAACCTGGAATACGACCTGACCAGCTCCATCAAGAAGGTGGTCTACGGCTTCCAGAGCGTGGATGCGGTGTTAGCGAGGCTGGAGGAGCCCGCCCGGCTGACCGTTTACGTCACCCCCAAGACCCTGCCGGAGTGGCTGGCCGATGTCCCAGAGACCATCAAAAAAGTCGCCCAGGCCATCGCCGACAGCTCGGGAGGCAAATTTACCTATACTGTGGTGGACCCCGACGCTCCCGATAGCCCCATCAAGCGCCAGGAATTGTACGATCGCTATGGGGTCCAGCCCTTTGCCGTCTCGCTCTTCTCCGATGAGAGCTATTACCTCCACATGGTCTTAGAAGTTGGGGAGCAGGCCCAGGTGGTCTATCCCTCCGGCGGGCTGGGTGAAGCCGACGTGCGCACGGCCCTTGAAGCAGCCCTTAAGCGGGTCTCCCCAGGCTTTCTCCAGGTGGTCGGTCTGTGGACGCCCCCGGCGCAGCCGACGCCGGACATGTTCGGGCAGATGCAACCTCCCCTCTCCAGTTGGCGGAGGCTCGAGGAATCCCTGCGCCAGGAGTACGAGGTCCGTACTCTGGACCTCAGCACCGGGCAGGTACCGGCCGATGTAGATGTGCTGGTGGTCATCGCGCCCCAGGGGATGACCGACAAAGAGCGTTTTGCCATTGACCAGTACCTGATGCGCGGCGGCTCGGTCGTGGTGGCGGCCGGGAACTATGGCATCATGGCGGACCAATTCGGCGGCTGGCTGACCCTGAAGCCCTTGGAAAACGGCCTGCACGAAATGCTGGCCAGCTATGGCATTCAGGTCGAGAAGTCGCTGGTGATGGACCCCCAGAACGAGCCGTTCCCTGTCTCGGTTACCCGGCAAGTAGGCGGTTTCCAGGTCCAGGAGATCCGGGCCATAGACTATCCCTTCTTCGTGGATGTCCGTCCCAACAGGATGGCCTCAGACAGCCCCATCGTTTCGAACCTGCCGGCTGTGACCCTCAACTGGGTTTCGCCGATCACGATTGACCAGGAGAAGAACGCTGCCCGACAGGTCACGACGCTGCTCCAATCCAGCCCGGCCTCCTGGACCCAGACCGATACCAATATCCAGCCCAACTTTGACCTCTACCCGGAACTGGGCTTTCCGGTAGGAGCGGAGAAAAAGTCCTACCCCCTGGCTGTCTCCGTCCAGGGCGTCTTTGAGAGCTATTTCAAAGGTACACCCTCTCCCCTCACCGAAAGCCAGGAGCCGACTCCCATGCCCACTGCCACTCC
>JBBIJG010000341.1:0-3833 GCA_037446095.1 Caldilineae bacterium | reverse complement strand
GGTCGGTGGACAGCTTAAGGGCATCCCCCCAACCCTCCATAGTGTAGCCGCCGTAGAGCATCTCCTTGAAAATGAAATAGAGCATGGGTGAATAGGTCAGCAGGAAGGTGATGGCCAACAGGCCCAGGCACCTGGCAAAGCGGATGTTGAAGATGGTCTTTCTGCTGGCGAACAGCAAATATACGATGGTCAAGACGGCCAGGAAAATGCCATAGGTCATCTCACAGGACAGCGACAGCGTCAGGAAGAGGCCAGCCCAGAAAGCGTTCTTCACTTGTGACTCGCGGATGGTTTTGATCAGGTAAAGGGTGTAGAAAGGTAACCAGTGGTTGCTGGCGAAATTGTAGTGCCCCAGAGCCAGGTAGACGAAGCGGCTGGCGGTGAAAGCGTAGACGATTCCGCCCAGAAAGGCGGCTGTCCTGCATCTTGCCTTCTGCAGCCCGAGAAGATACTCAAGCAGCAAAAAGGTCCCGTAGCCGCTCAGGGTGAGAGAGCCAATCAGGAAGATGTTGTTGATGGTGGGCAGAGAGAGAAAAGGTTGCCAGGGTACGGACAGCAGGGCATTGTGCAGGTGGTAGGTGTAGAGGACAAGGCTGATGCCCAGAGGGTAGAAGATGTGAGAAGAGTAGAGAGGGTTGGTTTGCAGGTCAAAGACGGCATACCTGAACCACCACATATTCCATAGAAAAGTGTACTCGTCAAAGGCCCAGGTGGCGCTGCCCGGCACGTGAGTGGTGAAGTGGAGAACCAGTGGGTAGGTGAGGACCAGGCTCAGAACGAGGTATAGACCTATGACCGGCAGGTGGATTCTGGCAGCAGCTTTCATCGTTTAGACCACCCAGAAGTGGGAGAAGAAGTAGATGGAGATGACGCCCAGCAAGACGGCGAAGGTGGCTCTGATGGCCTGATCCAGATAGGGGTTCTGGCCGATTTTGCCCAGGACCATGAAGCAAGGGAAGAGAGCCATGAGGAAACGGGGTATGGAACCTGTGGGCGGAGCTTTTGTCGGGTCAATAGTCGTAGACAGGGAGATAAGCAGTATAGGGATACAATACAGCCAGTAGGCAACCGGCAGGTATTTGAAGGCCAGCAGAGCCAGCCCCAGGAACAGGACGATGCTGGCAAAGTCAACGATGGCAATAGCCGTCACGTATTGGCCCAGAGGCCAGCGCAGTCGTTCAAGGCCCATACTCAGTGTCTGCCAGGGAAGAGCAAAGCGGCGAAACCATGCTTTTTGAGTCAAAGCAAAGGCCAGGGGGTTGCCGGTCAATACCCACGTATAAAGGGCGAAGCCGGCCGTGCCGCCGGGGATCAGGGCCAGGAGCAGTGCTTGAGGTCGGAGCCCTTTTTGCCGGAGATACTCGTAGGCCAGGGGAAAGAGGATGGCCAGCCCCGCCAGCCTGGTCAGGGTGGTCAGGACGGCCAGGGGGATGGCCAGATGCCATTTGCCGAGACGAGCGTAATAGAAGGCGGCAACGGTCAGGGCAAAGCACGTTGCTTCGCTGTACAGACAGGAGAAAATGAACGAGATAGGAAAGATGGCTGCATAGAGGACAGTCCGCGAGGCCGAGGGCTGATCCAAATCGTGGCTGGTTAGCCGATACAGGAAGTAAAGGTAGAAGGCAAAAGAAAGGTTGGAAACGAGGAACAGGCCCCACCGAGCGTCGCCTACCAGCCAGCCTGCGAGGCGACCCAGCAAAGGGTAGAGAGGGAAGAAGCCCACATTGGACTGCACATCAGGGTTGCCGGGCCACCGGTAGCCGTCGGTGGCGATGCTGAGGTACCAGGCCCCGTCCCATTGGGAAAAGGCCTCGATGAAGCCGGGCTTTTCCCCCGGCTTACCGGGGAAGAAACCTGCGAAGAAGAGCACCAGGATGTAGAGGGCGACCCGCGAGCCAAAGAAGACGGACAGCGGTGTGGCCCAAGGTTCTGTGGCCATGGCCTCCCCAATCTGTTTCAGGCTCTGGATCAACTTGGACGGGGGAATGTTTTCAGATGGGCTCATCTAAAATACCTGACCTGTAGACTCGCGTGGCCCTGAGTCAAGGCAGCGAGAGAAAAATTTCAGTCCCGGCCCCAACCTCCCAAAAGGTGCAAATGCAAGTGATAGATTATCTGTCCGGCTCCCCGGCCGCAGTTCATGAGCAACCGATAGCCGGTGTTTCCGAGGCCTTCTTTTTCCGCCAAATCCCTGGCCACCTGCAGCAGTCGCCCTAACAGCAGGGTATCCCCGGGTTCAGCGTAGGCCAGGGAGTGAATATGCTTGTTGGGCACCACCAGGATATGGACAGGAGCTTTGGGGTTAATATCGCGGAAAGCCGTCACTTCTTTATCCTGGTAAACAATCTCCCCCGGAGCTTCACCCCTAATGATGCGACAGAAAATACACATTCTGCCTCCTGCTAAAACTCCTCACTGGGGTCTGGCAAAAACCCGTCTTCTCCCCCATTAGAGTCTATAATGGACTTTTCCCCACAACCCATCCCCGACCAAAGCCACCAGCTCTGTCAGGGTGACTGTGTTGCCCAGATTTTTCTCCTCTTGGGTTCTGACCCGCAGGTAGTTGTCGGTCAGGCCGCTCCAGAGGGCCTTCTGCCGCGGCTTTAAGTCCTCCCCGTGTCCTTCCCATAAGACCTCTAGGCTGCGCCCCAGGAAGGCCCGTCGAAAAGTTTCTGCGCTGCGACGGCCTACTTCGGCCATAGCCTGGCTGCGAGCCTTCTTAACGGGAGGGGGAATCTGGCCGGGCATCCTCGCCGCCGGGGTACCTGGGCGGGCCGAGTACGGGAAAACGTGAACCCTGGCGAAACCCATGGCCTCGACAAAGCGCAAACTCTGCTGGAACTCGGCCTCGGACTCGCCGGGGAAACCCACGATGACGTCCGTGGTGATGGCCACATCGGGGATGGCTTCTCTGGCTGCTGCAACCAATGCGGCGAACTGGCCAGCCGTGTAGCTCCGGCCCATGCGCTGCAGGGTGGCGTCGCAGCCGCTCTGGAGCGGCAAATGTAAATGACGACACAAACGCGAGTCCTCCCACAGCCGTAACCAGGCCGGGTCCAGGTCCCACGGCTCAATGGACGAGAGACGCAAACGCCGCACACCGGTGCGCCTTAGAATGGTTCCTACCAACGTCCCCAGGCTCTCATCCTTCTGACACCCGCTGTCACGGCCATAAGCTCCGATGTGGACACCGGTCAGGACCACTTCCTGATAGCCAGCCGCCACCCGGGCCTCAATTTCCGCCAGGATCTCACTCTGGGGCCGGCTGCGCTGCTTTCCCCGGGCTATTCTGACAAGGCAATAAGTGCAGCAATTGTTGCAGCCGTCCTGGATCTTGACAAAGGCCCGGGTGTGGGCCTGGGGAATAGGGAGCCAGAAAGCGGAGGCCGAGCTCTGTTGTTCCTTGCTTCCCTCTTCCAGTTGTTCTACCAGGTGTGCTTTATCCTCGTTGCCGATGACCAGGTCAACACCCCCCAGACCCCAGATTTCCTGCGGCCACATTTGGGCATAACAACCCGTCACGGCCAGACGGGCTTTGGCATTAGCCCGTCGCAGACGACGGATAGCCTGGCGCGACTTGCTCACAGCGGTCTGGGTGACAGCGCAGGTGTTGAGCACACAGAGGTCAGCCTCTCTTGGCGTGTTCACGACCGTATGGCCAGCCTGCACAAACCGGTGAGCCAGGGATTCCACTTCGCTCTGATTCAGCTTGCAGCCCAGAGACTGCAAATAGACTCTCATCTTCCTTGACCTGGGAAAGCCTGCGCTGTGGAAGCGTGCTTACGAAAGGCGCGGAGGGCGTATCCCTCACCCTCCCCTTCCCTCTCCGCAGC
>JBBIJG010000340.1:0-3840 GCA_037446095.1 Caldilineae bacterium | reverse complement strand
GTTAACGTTCAGGCTGAGCAGCTCAAGCGTGCTGAAGCACGCTGTTCTGGCTGCTGCAAGGGCGTTTCAAAGCCCTTGGGCTGAGCAGCCTTGACATAACGACGAATTCTCCGCTCTACTCTTCGGCGGGTTGAGGCTCCTTTAACCTGGCGATTTATCGCCCATCCGAAAACCCGTAGGGCGGCTAGGCGAAGGCAGTGCCTTCGCCTAACCCGGACAGCCTGGAAAGGCTGTCCCACACCTGTTTATGGAACGCTACGTGACCAGGCGAGCAGAGGAGATGCGCCGTGCTGGAAAGGAATTTGTGCGCCAGAAGCAGAGCCCGCTCATTCTGATAAACGATTACTTGACCAAGCCCTGCGAGGAACTTTGATGAGAAGAATCGGCGTTTTTGTCTGTGACTGTGGATTGAACATTGCCGGAAGCCTGGATACGACAGCGGTGCGGGAGTACGCGGAGAAGCTGTCCGACGTGGTCTTTGCCCAGGGCAACCGCTATACCTGCTCTGACCCCGGCCAGCAGGAGATCAAAAAAGCCATCATTGAGCACAACCTCAATCGGGTGGTGGTGGCTTCCTGCTCTCCCCGCCTGCACGAACCCACCTTCCGCCAATGCATCCAGCAAGCTGGCCTCAACCCCTATCTGTTGGAGATGGCCAACATCCGCGAGCATTGTTCCTGGGTCCATCTCCACGACCGGGAGGCAGCCACTCGCAAGGCCAAAGACATCGTCAAGGCAGCGGTGGCCCGCGCCCGCTGGCTCTGCCCCCAGGATGAGGTGCAACTGCCGGTCACCGATGCCGCCTTGGTCATCGGTGGGGGCGTGGCCGGCATCCAGGCCGCCCTGGACCTGGCCGACGCCGGACATCAGGTCTACCTGGTGGAAAAGGAGCCTTCCATCGGCGGAATCATGGCCCAGCTCGACAAGACCTACCCCACCATGGACTGCTCGATATGAATCCTGGGACCCAAGATGATGGATGTCGGTCGGCATCCCAGGATCGAACTGATGGCCTACAGCGAGGTCGAGGACGTCTCCGGCTATGTGGGCAACTTCAAGGTCAGGGTGCGCAAGAGAGCCCGCTATGTGAACGAGAAGGAATGCACCGCCTGCGGCGAATGTGCCAAAGTCTGCCCCATCGTCAAACCCGACGAATTCCAGATGGGCCTCTCCACCCGGCGGGCTATTTACATCCCTTTCCCTCAGGCCGTGCCCTCGGCCTATCTCATCAACATCAATGAGTGCCTGGGCGACAACCCCATCGCCTGCGGCAAATGCATCGAGCGGTGTGACAAGAAGTGCATTGATTTTGACATGCGCGACGAGATCGTGGAATTAGAGGTCGGAGCTATCATCGTCGCCACGGGCATGGATACCTATGACCCCACCGAGTTGGACGAGTACGGCTACACCCGTTACGAGAACGTTATCACCAGCATGGAGTTCGAGCGGCTCATCTCTGCCGGCGGCCCTACCGGAGGTCACCTCATCCGCCTCACCGACCGCCAGACGCCGAAACGCATTGGCTTTGTGCAATGCGTGGGCTCCCGCTCTCAGGTGCGGGGCAACCCCTACTGTTCCAACATCTGCTGCATGAACACCGTCAAAGACAGCTTGCTGCTAAAGGACCACTACCCGGACGTTGACATCACAGTGTTTTACATGGACATGCGGACTTTTGGCAAAGGCTTTGAAGACCTCTACATGCGGAGCAAGGAGATGGGGGTCAAATACATCCGGGGGCTGCCTGGCGAAGTGAGGGAGGACCCTGAGACCAAGAGCCTGGCACTTTTTGTAGAGAACACCACCACCGGCCGCCTGGAACAGCATGATGTGGACATGCTGATCCTTTCCATTGGGGCCGTGCCGCGCCAGGATGGCCGTGTCAAAGAGTTGCTCCACCTCTCCCGTACCGCCGACGGCTTTTTCATGGAGGCGCATCCCAAGCTCAGGCCAGTGGACACACCCACCAGAGGGGTCTACATCGCCGGCTGCGCCGAGTCGCCTAAAGACATCAAAGACTCGGTCACCCAGGCCAGCGCTGCCGCGGCGCGGGCCAGCATCCTGCTCAGTTCGCCCAGCATCAAAGTCGAAGCCATCACCGCCGTGGTGGACCCGGATCTGTGTAAGATGTGCGGCCTCTGCGCCGGTGTGTGTCCCTACGGGGCTATTGCCTGGGAGAAGAAGCAGCCCGCGCGGGTGATCGCGGCCGCCTGCGCCGGCTGTGGCACCTGTGCGGCTGAATGCCGCTTCCAGGCCATCACCATGCGCCACTTCACCGACCAGCAGATTTACGCCATGATAGACTCTATCCTGGAGGAGAACCCCTGGGAGAAGATTGTGGCTTTTGCCTGTAACTGGTGCTCCTACGCCGGAGCGGACATGGCTGGCACCGGACGCATGGAATACCCACCCAATGCCCGCCTCATTCGCACCATGTGTTCAGGTCGGGTGGCACCTGATTTTGTATGGTACGCTTTCCGCCAGGGCGCGCCGGTAGTGCTGGTCTCGGGCTGCCACCTGGCCGACTGCCACTACATCAACGCCAATCGCAACACCGTGCGCCGGGTGGACGCCTTGTGGGATGGCCTAGAGAAATATGGGGTGCGGCCGGAACGGCTGCAACTCGAATGGTGCAGTGCCGCCGAGGGCCAGCGCTGGGCCGAAATCATGGTCGCCGTCGAAAAATTACGGGCGGCAGTGACGCCTGAAGAGATCGAGCAAACCCGCCAGGCTTTGCGGGAGGCCAAAGTGCCCGTTAGCAGCCGGGTGGAAAAGCTCCAGGAACCGACCCCGGCCACCATGCGTTGTATGCGCTGTGGCTATCAGTGGGCTGTGACCTTCGATCCGACGGCTGACCTGGAGCGGATGTGCGCCGCCTGCCGCAGCAGCAGCGTCCGGGTGATAGCCAATGTAGGGCAGACATGAACAACTCCCTTGGGTTGCCCTGCTGTTTGCCTTATGTCCATCCTGGAAAGGCTGGAGTTTGTCTTTGGCAGAATACCCACCGGCCACCTGGCGCCTGCTGAATACCGGTTCCGCCGACGGAGCCACCAACATGGCTATAGATGAAGCCATCCTCACGGCTGTGGCCGAGGGAAAGTCGCCGCCCACCCTGCGTTTCTTCGCCTGGGAACCCCCGTGCCTTTCCCTTGGTTACAACCAGGCGATAGCTGAAGTGGACATAGCCAGGTGTCAACAGGCGGGGGTTGACATCGTGCGGCGACCCACCGGAGGACGGGCCATCCTGCACACCGACGAACTGACCTATAGCATCATCGCGCCGCAGAGCGAGCCTCGCCTGGTCGGTGGCGTGGTCGAATCTTACCGTCGCCTCAGTGCCGGGCTGGTGAAGGGGCTGCACCTTCTGGGGGTGGACGTTGCCCAGGCCGGAGCCGGGCACGCTCAGGATGCTGAGGTCAGCGCAGCCTGCTTCGATGCCCCTTCGGCCTACGAAATCACGGCCAGGGGCAAAAAGCTGATGGGCAGCGCCCAGGTACGGCGCAAGGAGGCCGTGCTTCAGCACGGCACTCTGCCCTTGCAAGGTGACATCACGCGCATCTGTCACTACCTGGCGGTGCCCTCCGAGGAGCGGCGCGAAGTTACGCCGGGATTTGCAGGCTAGAGCCACTTCGCTCGAACTGACCCTGGGACGGGTGGTCCCCTTTGCCCAGGCAGTCGAAGCGCTGGCGAGAGGCTTCTCCGAGGCGCTGAACCTGCGCCTGGAGCCGGGGGGATTGAGCCGGTACGAACGGGGTCTGGTGCAGCAGTTCAAACGAGAGAAGTACGCTGCCCGGACATGGAATTTCCGCAAGTGATGCGTGGCGGTGGGGCCCATTC
>JBBIJG010000339.1:0-3857 GCA_037446095.1 Caldilineae bacterium | reverse complement strand
TTGGTATCTGGACATGACCATGGTGGAGAAGTACTGGGGTCAGGAGAGAGCCTATCATCATACCGCTCCCATCACCATGAACTATGCTCTGCGTGAGGCCTTACTTTTAATCTTTGAAGAGGGCCTGGAAGCCCGCTTTGAGAGGCACCGTCTGAACCATCGGGCTTTGTTGGCCGGCTTGCAGGCGATGGGCTTTGAACCTTTTGCCCAGGCCGGACACCGCCTGTGGACGCTCAACGCCGTCAGGGTCCCCGCCGGTGTGGAGGAGGCCCGGATCAGAAAGCGGCTGCTGGATGAATTTAACATCGAAATCGGCGGAGGACTGGGGCCCTTGAAGGGCCAAATATGGCGCATCGGTCTGATGGGGTATTCTTCCTCCAAGCAGAATGTGCTGCTGTTCCTGGGAGCTCTGGAGACGGTCCTGCGAGAGGAAGATTATCCCCTGGCGGCCGGGGCAGGGGTAGCCGCAGCCACAGCCATCTACAGCTAAGCCTCATTTCGCACCCCTGAAATTTCTATTCGAGTCCCCCGGAGGCTTTAGCCCCGGTTCGCCAGCCCCAAAACCCGCCTGAAGGCTCTACTCCAACTCTCAAAAATGCTTTTGGAGGTGGATTAGATAGCAAAGGGTGCGGAAAACGGGCTAAGAGGCTCCCCTGCCGGACCAAATGGAGGCATGGCTCAGCACCGGATGGCTCTGCGGGCGGCGTGGGTTTAGTTATGGAGGGAAGACAATGAGTGACAAGAAAGAAATCAAGCTGAAGGATGTGGTCCTGGAATCGGGCATTGTTGTCAAGCCCATCTACGGGCCGGAGGATGTGGCCGACATTGACTATGCGCGGGATATCGGGGAGCCGGGGTCCTACCCGTTCACCCGGGGCATCCACAAGTACATGTACCGCTACCGGCCTTTTACCATGCGTCAGTACGCTGGCTTTGGCACCCCCAAGGAATCCAACGAGCGTTTCAAGTTCCTCATCTCCCAGGGCCAGAACGCCCTCAACGTGGCTTTCGACCTGCCCTCTCAGATGGGCCTCGACTCCGACGATCCGCGAGCCTGGGGCGAGGTAGGGCGGGTAGGCATGGCCGTGGATACCCTTAAAGACATGGAAATCGCCTTCGCGGACATCCCTCTGGACAAGGTCAGCGTCTCTCTGACCATCAACGCCGTGACGGCCATTATGCTGGCCATGTACATCACCGTCGCTGAGAAGCAGGGCGTGCCTATGGCCGAGATCCGGGGCACCACTCAGAATGACATCCTCAAAGAGTATATTGGGCGGGGGACCTGGATTTTCCCGGTGGAACCCTCTATCCGGCTCATTGGCGACACCATCGAATTTTGTGCTAAAAACGTCCCCAAGTACTACCCGGTCAGCGTCTGTGGCTACCACATCCGTGAATCGGGGGCCAACCCGGTGCAGGAGATTGCCTACGCCTATGCCATCGCCTGTGCCTACATTGACCATGTTCTGGAGCGGGGCCTGAAGGTGGATGACTTTGTGGACCGCATCTCCTTCAATTTTGACATTTTTGGCAACCTGTGGGAGCAGGTGGCCAAGTTCCGCGCTGCCCGCCGATTGTGGGCGAAGATCATCAAAGAAAAGTACGGTGCGACAAACCCGGAGGCCATGCAGATGAAGATGATCGCCGGCGGGGGAGGCGGGGGGCTGACTATCGAGCAGCCGGAGAACAACATTGTACGGGGCGCTTACTATGCCCTCATCTCGGCCCTGTCGGGCACCCAGACCATGGCTCTCTGTTCCTATGACGAAGCCTACACCATCCCCACGGAAAAGGCAGCTCTCATTTCCCTGCGGACCATGCAGATTCTGATCGAAGAGATGGGCCTGGCCGATACCGTTGACCCCCTGGCCGGTTCCTACTACATCGAATGGCTGACCAACGAGATGGAGAAACGGATCGTAGAGGAAATGAGGAAAGTGGATGAGATGGGCGGCATCGTCAAGGCCATCAGTGAAGGTTACGTCCAGCGGGAGGTGGCCCGCCAGGCTTATCTCTACGAGAAAGGCCTCCAGGATGGCACCATCGTCAAGGTGGGGGTCAATAAATACCGCATGGAGGAAGAACAGCGGGACGTTCAACTCCACGAATACAAGCCGGAGCAGGCCGAGGAGCAGATCCGGCGGCTCAACCAGGTCCGGGCTGAACGAGATGGGGCGGCGGTCAGCCAGGCGCTGGAAAAGCTGCGCCGCGCCGCCGAAGGCCGTGAGAACCTGATGCCTTACATGCTGGAGGCAGTGCGGACTTATGCCACCGTGGGTGAGATCACCCAGGTGCTAAAGGATGTCTTTGGGGAATTTAAGGAGCCGGTGAGCCTTTAATCTCCGAGAGGGCCAGTCCGGTTTGAAGCCTATGCCCTATGAGCAATAAATACGGGGGCCAGATGGTCCCCGTATTGTTTACCACCCGTCTATGAATTTCTTCCACTCCTTATGGCGTTTCAGGTAGTGGCCGAAGAGATAGTCGCCTGTAGCTCTGGGCTCATAGGGGCGTCGCAGTAAGCTCATCCGAGTCTCCTGGAGCGTCTTGCCCCCTTTGCGCCGGTTGCAAGTCGGGCAAGCGCTCACCAGGTTCTCCCAGCAGTATTTTCCGCCCCGGTGACGGGGCATGACGTGGTCTACGGTCAATTGCCTGGTCTCCAGGCCGCAGTACTGGCAGGTATAATTGTCCCGCCGGAAGATTTCCCGGCGATTCAGTTTCACCCGAGGATGCGGGCGCTTAACCATATAAGCCAGTCTGATGACAGAAGGACGAGGGTAAAGAGTGGAAGGCGTCCGGATATAACCCCGTCCATTTTCTACCACCTCAGCCTTGCCGATGACCAGCAGTACCAGAGCCCGCTTGGTCGTGCAGACATTCAATGGTTCGTAATTTAGGTTGAGCACCAAAACCGGCAAGTCTAGTTGCGACATAGGCATCACCACCTGTGCGGGTTATTTTTCCTCCTCCGCCTTCTCTCCACAATATTTTGGTGCCCATCCGAAAACCTGTAGGGCGGCTAGGCGAAGGCAGTGCCTTCGCCTAGCCCGGACAGCCTGTGTTTTCGGATGGGCTCTTAGGGGCTTCATTGGGGAAAGTATAGCACAATCTTTCGATTACGTCAAAGTGCGCCACAGGTGCCACAGGCGCACGTACATGACAAAGTTGTAGTAGGCCATGAGGCTGCTGAGGAGCAAACCGTGCCCGCCATCCTTCCAGCCTTGCAAAGAGACATAGCGCCGCCTGAACTCTCGCAGGGGCTGCAGGATGAAATTGCGCCACTTGGGTCGGACGCCTTGCTCATAGAGTATCCTGGCCTCGTAGTCAGTGTAGCGATTCTGTCTCTCCAGGAACTGGAACAGGTTATCGTAATTATAATGAATCAAGGCGTTCTTCAGGTATCCGGCCCGGCCCTCGAGGAGGACGACTTCGTGGACTGCCCGTGCCGGGTCGTAGCGGGCGTGCCCCCGCTTGAGGAGGCGCAACTGGTAGTCGGGGAACCAGCCGGCATGGCGGGTCAACTTGCCAAAGATATAGTTGTGGCGCGGCACCCACCAGCCCTCTTTCGTCTCGTCCCCAATGGCCTGCCCCACTTCCGCCGCCAGCGCCGGGGTGGCCCGCTCATCGGCATCAACGAAGAAGACCCAGGGGCTTTCTATGGCTTCCAGGGCCGCATTACGCTGGGCGGCGTAGTTGCAGAAAGGGTGCTGGATGACCCTGGCTCCCAGCTCCTGGGCGATCTCCACGGTGCGGTCCTGGCTGAAGGAATCAAAAACCACCACTTCGCCGGCCCAGCGTACGCTCTCGATACAGGCAGCGATGTGGCGCTCTTCGTTTTTAGTGAGGATGACGATGGT
>JBBIJG010000338.1:0-3868 GCA_037446095.1 Caldilineae bacterium | reverse complement strand
CAGCACAGCATAACTGGGGAAGGGTCCCCCCGCTGTGGCACAGGAGCCCATGGCCAATACATACTTGGGCTCTGGCATTTGGTGGTAGATGCGCAGCACCTGCGGGGCCATCTTGTGGGTGACCGTGCCGGCCACGATCATCAAGTCGGCCTGGCGAGGAGAAGCCCGCATGATCTCCATCCCAAAGCGGGAGAAATCATAGCGGGCCGCCGCCGCACCGATCATTTCGATGGCACAACAGGCCAGGCCGAACATCACCGGCCACACGGAACACTTGCGCCCCCAGTTGTAGACGGCATCAACCGTGGTGAGAAGGATATTACGTTTGATCTGCTCTTCAATCCATTCTTCTTCAGACATAGCTTCCTCGCAATAAAGGGATAAGAGACAAGGGATAGAGGCTAACCCCCTTATCCCTTTCCCATATCCACTATCTACTAGACCCACTCCAGAGCGCCTTTGCGCCAGGCATAGATTAACCCGCCGGCCAGAATCGCCAAAAAGATGAACATCTCCACCAGGGCAAAGAGGCCCAACTTGTTGTAGGCCACCGCCCACGGGTAAAGAAAAACGGTCTCGATGTCAAAAACGACGAAGACGAGGGCGTAGATGTAGTACTGCACCCTGAACTGCACCCATGTCTCGCCAATGGTCTCGAGACCGCATTCGTAGGTGGAGGATTTCACCGCATCGGGCTTCTTGGGGCGGATGAGAAAAGCCAAAGCCAAGGCAATGACGGGAAAGGCAAGGGCCACCACAACAAAGATGCCGATGAAGGTGTAATCTGACAGCAATGTCAAGCTCCTCCGCTCAGTTATTCTAATTATCGGGCATGCGCAGCGCGGGGCACAAAGGGTTGCCCCTCACTCATAACTCACCCCTATGCTGCCCAAGCCCTTATCGGGAGATTGTGAAGAAAAGGGCAAGACGGTGGCTATTTTATCACAATTTCGCCGATGGGGCAAATTCGGCCACTCCTTTTGTCAAACCTCATTGTTTCAGCAGTTCCTCAAGGAGAGGCTGGAGCTGGTCGGCGGGCACTTAGCTGATCCGCCCTCCCACAAGGATGAAGAATATGGGCGCACTGGGGAACTGGTTCTCCTGGGTGATGGCGAAATCCTGGTCCACTTTGTCCCTCGTCTGGCCTTCATCCAGACAGGTGGCAAAGGCTTCGGCGTCCAGATCCAGGTCAGTCGCGTACCTTTTGAACAGGGCTGGGACATCATCGGTCTGGCTCCATTCCTCCTGTCTCTGGAACAACAGCTCATACATAGCCCAGAAGGCTTCCTGTTGCCCGGCGCATTCGGCTGCCTCGGCCGCTTTGAACCCCTGGGGTTGATCGGGCGTTGGAAAGTGCTTGGCGATAAGTCGCATCTTGCCGGACTCTACATATTGCTTCTCCAGAGCGGGCCACGATTCCAGGAAATATTTGCGGTTGGCCGGCGATTGGAAGTCAATGAACTCGACGAGGACGATTTCGGCCTCGTCCGAGCCACGGGTGGCATCCCCGCCGTAGGTATAACCAGGCCGCGCCGGGTTGGGATCGAAGATGGTGACACCGGCCGGCAAGGGCGTCGGTGTGGGGGGCGGATGCTTACCCTCCAACGCCAACTCGATAACCCGTTGGAATTCCTCGAAGGGCTGCGCACCGGAGACAAACCAGTCGTTGATGAAGAAAGCAGGTACGCCCTGCACGCCAGCCGCTTCTCCTCGCTTAAGCTCGGTCTGAACTCGACCAGCCGTCTCTCCTGAGTCCAGACAGGTGGCAAAAGCACCGGTATCGAGGCCCAGGTCGCCTGCATACTTCTTGAATTGTTCACTTGGGTCATGTCCGCTCCAATCCTGGGCTGTCTTGAAGAGGTGCTCGTGCATCATCCAAAAGGCTTCGGCCCCCTGCTTGGCCGCGCAGAGCGCGGCCTCGGCTGCCTTTCGCGCCTGAGGATGGATCGAGTCGAGGGGGTACTGGTAGAAAACTTGCTTGACTTTGCCTGTGGTGATATACGCTTCATACAGAAGCGGTTCCGTCTGCAGAGCATGACGGCCACAGTATGGTCACTGGAAATCGGAGTATTCTACCAGGGTCACGGGCGCATCGGGATTCCCCCGGTAGGGCGCACCGTCCGCGGTGAAACCCACAAGTATTTTCGGCGCCGGGGTCTCTGTCGGCGTGCCCTTCGGGCCGCAGGCCCCCACAACCAAAGCCGCCATGAGCAACCCCAGATAAAGAAAGCGCTTTGGACTCATGTCACCTCCCGGTGTTAGTAGTATCTGCTATTATACCAGCATTTGGCAAAAAAAGACAATTGGGCAGGCGCAGGCAATGCCTTCGCTTTCAGGCTTCCGGACAGACTTTCAGGGTTAAAGAGCAATAGGCACTGGCTTTTTAACGACTTTTGGGCTATAATTAGTAACATGAAGAAGATGATCTCCTCCGACACGGTATTGCTCTTCGTCCTGACCATTGCCCGTGTGCGGATCGACACAATGGCTGCCCTGGTAACCCCCAACCGCCAGGCCGACCTGGCCAGGGTCCCGCTGCTGAGCTCATTGCTACCTGTCAAAAGCCTGGAGTTGTTGCACGATTGGCTGGTAGACCCCTACAGCCTCTTGCTCATCACCCTCGTTTTCGGGGCCCTGGTGGCCTATCTGGTTTTGGATGTGGTGAGGGATCGTTGGAACGATGAGCAAGTCTGGCGAGCCAAGTTGGCTCTCATCTGGCTGATTATCATCTCAACGGTTGTGGCTCAATCGGTGCTCCTCATCCTCCTGCGTCAGGCCACCAGTCCGGCCAGCTACACCCATGACGGCGGTGTCATCCAGACGGAGGAAGCTCTGAAATACATCCTGAACGGTCAGAATCCCTACGTAGAAGACTATGTGAACACACCCATGGCGGACTGGGGCCTGGATTACAAGACAGCCCTGGATCACTACCCCTACCTCCCCTGGACCTTCCTGTTTTCCATCCCTTTCTACCTTGTCAGCAAGGCCGTGCTGGGTTGGTATGACCAGCGGTTCGTTTACCTGCTCCTCTTTGCCAGCACACTGGTTCTGGCTCCCAGGCTGGCCCAAAAGCCCCCAGACCGACTGGGCCTGGTGATGGTGCTGGGCCTCAACCCGATTATGGGCGTTGACGTGATCTTTGGCCAGAACGATGTCTTCGTGTTGTTCTGGATCGTGCTGGCTCTCCGGCTGTGGCAAACCTCCAGGGAAAAAAGGTGGGGAGTTGTCCTGTCTGTCCTCTCGTTCGGGTTGGCCTGTGCCAGCAAGCCTACCGCCTGGTTCCTGGCCCCGTTCTATTTTCTCTATCTGCTGGCCGGAGAAGAGATCTCGCCGAGGAACCTGCGCGCATTGGCTGTTCCTCTGCTGCGGCGGGTTGTTCCCTGCGGGATCATCTTCGCGGTGCTGGTACTGCCCTTCGCCGTATGGAACTGGGGTGCTCTGGTGGATGACGTTTGGGGTTGGGCCAGCGGTGTGGCCGAAGTTCCCTATCAGATCAGGGGGTGGGGCTTTGCCAACTGGGTCCTGGGCCTGGGGCTGGTGGAATCCAGGTTGGATTATTTCCCTTTCTGGATCCCTGAACTCCTCGCCTGTTTGCCCCTTCTCACCATCCTCCTCTGGAAACAGGCCAGGAGGAATACCTTAGAAACGATGCTTTATAGCTACAGTGCGTTAATGTTTGTTTTCTTCTACTTCTCGCGTTTTCTCAACGAGAACTACCTGGGCTTCATATTGGCTTTTGTAGCCCTGGCCTGCTATGCCGATGAGAACAAGCCGCCAGATTGAAATAACTAGAGAGGGCGCCCGATGAACAGAAGACAAATCGTTTTCATCATCGTCGTAAATGCCGCTATTTCCCTCGTGATCA
>JBBIJG010000337.1:0-3886 GCA_037446095.1 Caldilineae bacterium | reverse complement strand
GAGGATGGGCAGGGCATGGATACCGTTCTCCAATGTGCCGGCCCAATAGATGCCCAGCCAATAGGGCATCTTGAGATTCCAGGTGCTGGCGTAAGCCATGGGTATCTTGTCCAAAACCTGATATCGGCCAGGCACGGTATCCCTCCCTGGCTCTCCTGTGGAGCAGACAAAGCTGTAGACGAGGATGTTACCATCGTAGGCGTAGAGGTGTTGTTCCGATATATCCACCTCGATGCGCTTATTGGGTACAGGCCGGGGCGTAGGTGTGGGTGGGGTCAGCAGGAACGTGACCTCGGCCAGCTTGATTTTGGCGTCCTGCCCGTCGCCCATGATTTCCAGAGCCCGTTGGTATTCTTTCTGAGCCGCCGCCAGTTGGCCCTGCCCCTGCATGGCCAGCCCCCGGTTGAGATGGGCGCTGTAAAGCCAGGGGCCAACTTCTTTGTAGTCCGGATCCATGTTATAGACGGCTGTTAATTCTTCTACGGCCTGGTCCCAAGCGGCCTGGCGATAGCTCTCCAGGCCTGCCAGGTAACCGATGGCCGCCTGTCGTTGACTCTGGACGATCGGGTCGTCGGGCCGGATGGCCAGGGCCTGCTCGAAATGGACAACGGCTTCTTCCAATTGGTTGGTCTCCACCAGCTCCAGGCCCCGCAGCAGGTGAGCGGTAAAGAGCCTTTGCGGCAGGTCCTCGTGGCCGGGGTCTACGGCTTGAATCTGCTCCAGAACGTCCAAAGCCCGCTGCCAGTCCTCGGTCTGCCAGGCCTGGTCCAGCTCAAGTTGGAACCCGGCCAGCTCTCCGCCCTGGGTCGGTGTGGCTGTGGGAAGCGATATGGCCTCAGGGTTCATTCCCGGCTCAGGCAGGCCGGGAGCGGTGCGCCAGGCCACGGCGCCGAAGGTAGCGAGCAGTGTCAGGCCCAGCAGCAGGGTGGCGATCAGCAACCCCGCGGACCAGCGGAAAGAAACCCTTTCCCAGACGGAGAAAGCCCGTCTCAGTAGCCCTGGTCGCCGGATAAGGCCCGCGGGAGCCGTAGCCATTTGAGGCTGGGCAGCCCCGGCTTCTCTCACCAGTTTGGCCCGCGCCCAACGGATAGCGGCTTTGGCATACCGATTCCTGGGATTGAGGGTCAGAGCCCGGGCCAGACAGGCAAGAGTCTCCTGCGGGTCGTCAGTCACACCAGCCAGCCAGAGCCAGGCCTCCTCGTTCTGGGGATCCTGGACTGTCACTTGCCGCAGGTAACTCCGCGCTTGCTGGAATCGTCCGGCCCGGGCTGCTGCAACGCCAGCCTGAAACCACTCTCTCAGGTGTGTTGCCGGGGATGCATATTCCGCTGCCGTCGGGCCTTCCTGTTTCGGACTCCTGACAGACATCTCGGCCCTCTCACCGATGTTTTTGCGCTCCTAGCGGGTAGGCTCTTCCAGGCGGCGCCACATGTTGTAAAGCGGCACAAAGCGGATGCCCAGATAGGCTATCCCTTCTTCATCAGGGTGCTCACCCAGCCTGACCTGGACGGTGCGTTCGCGATCCCCCCGCCAATAGGTGATCTCCACCCGGTCACCGGGGTCGTAGCGGCGGATGCGCTGATCCAAAGGATGGCTCCTGTCAACGGGCTGCCCATCCACAGCCGTGATGATGTCACCTTCCTTCAAACCCGCCTCATCGGCCGGGCCCTCGGGCTCCACCCACTGGATCAGTGCACCAGACACAACAGGCCACTCCTCTAGAGGTATCTCAGGCGTGGGGATACGTTGGGGTAACGGGCGTGTAGGGCCCTGGGCCATGCTCTCGGCTACCTGCCGGGCTATAACCCGACCCTGCCAGCGTCCTGTCAGGAAGCCGGCTACAGCCCCGCCAAAACAGCCGACTATCAGGCTCAGCAACACTCCAAGCAAAGCTACCAGGCTGACAACGACGTACAGGCTACCTTTCCTTTCGCTCATAGCTCTTTCCCTCCTAACTTGACATTGTTAGATTGGCCGTGCGCTGCCTGCCTCACCCATCCCCACCCCAGCCCTCCCCTTCCCTCTGATTCCCTCCCCTGCTTCGGGGGAGGGCCAGGGAGGGAGGTGGAGAGGGAAGGGGAGGGTGAGGGGGGTAGGAGGTCAAATTATATCCTATCATGAAGAAGCCCTTTTGGCAAATCTCTTGCGCTTCGACTATTGGAGCGCGCGAGAAATTCGCCGGGATCCAGCTTCGGGATTTGACCTCGGCAGGTGGTGATGGTATAATCAGATTCATGGAGGTGCCGTTGCTGTCCAAAGGAGTTCTTCTGGCCTCGGCTTCACCGCGTCGGCGGCAACTCTTTTCGCTGTTAGGGGTGCCTTTCACCGCGCTGAGAGCGGACGTGGAGGAGAATCGTCGTCCCGGGGAGAAGCCGGAAGAGATGGTCTGCCGCCTGAGCCAGGCCAAAGCCAGGGCCTTGGCTGAAGATTACCCTGAGAGGCTTATCGTCGCCGCCGATACCGTTGTCGTTCTGGATGATCAGGTGCTGGGTAAGCCGGCCAATGCCGAGGAGGCCGCAGACATGCTGCGAAGAGTGCGGGGCCGTGAGCATCTGGTCCTCAGCGGGCTGACCGCGCTCAGCCCTTCCACAGGGCAGCAGGCTACAGAGTTGGTCAGGACGATGGTCTGGATGAGGCCCTACAGCGATGAGGAAATCGCCTATTATGTGGCTTCCGGTGACCCATTAGACAAGGCCGGGGCCTACGCCATTCAGCATCAGGGATTCAATCCCGTGGCCTACATCCAGGGTTGCTACGCCAGCGTCATGGGACTGCCTCTCTGCCACCTGGCGCAGGCTTTAAGACGGCTGGGATGGACTCTGTTGGTGGATGTCCCTCGCGTCTGCCGGGACTTTACCGGCTATCGCTGCGCTATAGGGCCGGGCGAAGATGGGGGCAGTCTCTCCCTTGGGTGTTAATATCGCTTTGCTCCCCCGCCGGGCGCTGAACCGCCCGACTTCGGGGGCTGGATTGCGGCCTGGACGTTCCACGCCCGGGCGAAACCAGGCTACCAGCACTCTAAGGGAGACTACCGAGAGGGGGAATAGCAAAATTCTTGGAGGTAAAATGACGAAAGAGTGTAACCAACAGGTCAACCTAGACCAATGCACCTGTACCTACGAGCCCTGCTCGCGTAAGGGCCTCTGCTGTGAGTGCATCAGGTATCACCTGCGGCATAACGAATTGCCAGGTTGCGTCTTCCCTCCCGAGGTGGAGCGCACTTACGACCGCTCCTTCAGGCGTTTTGTCATGACCTATAGCCGGTAGGGGAAGGGATGGGAGAGGAGGAGGGAGCGGTGAGAAAAGTCCTGCCGGCCCTGAGCGTCGCGATGGTGTGCCTGGTGGCCTGCGAATTAACCCCGCCGCCTCCGACTTCTCCTCCTCCCCTGCCAACGTCACCCCCGTCGCTGGCCCGCCGCATCCTGCCTTCCAGCGCTCAGGCTACCCTTGATGTGACCATTGAGGTGAACCTCGATGAGGCCAACCTGCCGGTGAAAGTGGTCATCACCGAAATCTTCACTCCCTGGGAGGTGGTGTCCATTTTCGGGCCACCACCGCCTACCCGCATCGAGGCCGATCGGTTAGTTTGGGAGTTGAAGGGTCCCGACCTGGCCGACACGAGATTAACCTATGTGGTCAAGCCCCCATGTCAGAGTTCCGAAACGGCCATGCCTTTCTCGGCCAGCGGCGAGGTTTCTTATACCGACGTGGCAGGCGTGACGGTAGAGCAGCCTATTGTTGGCCCTACCTCTCTTTTCGTTATCCCTGCCCTTTGTCCGCCCATGGCTGTTCCACCTACGGCGACTTCTACCCCTCTTCCCCCGACCCGGACTCCTACGCCCACTCCTCTGCCGAGCGCTTCCCCCACTCCCACACCCCGCCCCAC
>JBBIJG010000336.1:0-3897 GCA_037446095.1 Caldilineae bacterium | reverse complement strand
GGAAAGGCGGTCCCACACCTGTTTTCGGATAGGTTCTTGGTGCGTCGCACCTGAACTCCCTATTCCAGGTGCAGCTTCCGGTTGACCTCGTCTCGGATCTCCCTCATGCCTGCTTCCAGGTAGGGATAGGCCAGCCAGACCGAGGCCAGGCCAAAGAGAGCCCCGGTGATGACGCGCAGTTGCCAGTTGCTCTCCCGCAGGCCAAACAGTTGGGTGAGGCCGTCAATGCCCATCGGCACGAGCAACAAAACGAAGGCCCAGATAGGCAATGGCCTGAGCCGGCGACGCACCAACCCGAAAACCAGGCCGGCCAGCAGGATAGTGCCATAAGTGGCCACGTCGCGCTGACAGATGGCCATCTTGTAGCCAATGGTCGCATCGCCGACGTAGCGATCGGTCAGAGCGGGGCCCACCAGTCTGACCAGTTCCTCGTAAGTGTAAGTCATCTGGGGGCCGCCGATGAAAAAGGACCGCCAGGGCATTTGGTGGCAGGCCACCCTGTAAGCAGCGTGTATGAGGTCGCCGAGCCAGAGGTGTCCCCTCAACATCAGGACCGGAGCCAGAATCGGCAGGCCCACATAGAGCCCCAACACCAGGTTGGCCAAAAACAGCCAGTGCCTGGCCAACTGAAAAATCAACCTGTCCAGAAAGATGACGACATCCCTTGTTCTACCGGTGACGGGCTTGACGCCCATATGGCTCTCCCTTCAAACGCTTCCTCCTCGATGAACTCAGGCGCCGCGGTCGGGAGGGTTCTGTTGAAAAACGTCGTGGGAAGTCCTACAGCCGTTCGACCAGCCAGGAAGGCGTGAACTTCAAGAACAGAGCATTGAGGCTCTGAAAGGTATCGGTAAGCAGCAAGAGGCCGATGATGATGAGAAAGATACCGCTCACCGCAGAGACGATGTTAAGATGGCGATTCAACCGCCTGAGCCAGTCGGTGGCCATGGTCAACAGGAGGGCCACCACCAGAAACGGGATACTCAGCCCCAGCGAGTAGACGGACAGGAAAAAGACGGCCCTCCCGACCGACTGCGCATCAAGGGCCAGGGTTAGAATGGCTCCCAGCAGCGGACCCACACAGGGGGTCCAGCCCGCAGCGAAGGTCATGCCCACCAGGACCGAACGCAGATAGGTAGGGTTGCTGCCCAGGCCAGCCTCCATCCGCCTTTCTACCTCCAGGAAGGGAATCTGGATCAGGCCGGCGGTGTGCAGGCCAAAGACAATCAAGAGGACCCCTCCGATCTTGACCAGGAGAGGCGTAAAGCTGGCCAGGAAACGCCCCAGGTAGCCCACCGGCAGGCCAAAGAGAAACACAAATATCAGGCTGAACCCCAAAACAAAGAGAAGAGCATGGATAAAAACGGTGACGCGTGCAGGTGCCTCCTCCCCACCGATGGCCGAACCGGTCAAATAGCCCAGGTAGACAGGTACCAGAGGCAAGACGCAGGGCGAAAGAAAAGAGAGAACCCCTGCGCTGAAGGCCAGGACAACCGTGACGTTTTGGGGTTCCACTTAAGCCTCTCCACCCTCAGTGTTGTCGGCAAGGGTCCTTTCCAGTGCCGCGATCTCCTGGGCCAGATTCCTCTGGCGCCGGGTAAGGCTGAAAACGTAGGCAAAGGTAAGGCCCCAAAAGACGGCATAAGCAGCAATCAGATAACCCATGTCAAATCCTCGGTGTGAAACGTGAAACGTGATCCGTGACTTGTGATCTGAGTCGTTCGACTTCGTGGCGCATCCCCTCCAGGCGGACCCGTTGGACGAGCAACGTTACGTACACAAGAGTAAACGCCCCCAAGCAGAAGAGGAAAGCGGTCAGCATACGGGGGGAGCCGCTCAGGCCTCCGGTACCGAAGACGATAGGATGAGCAACGCTTTGCCCCCACCAGCGCACAGCTCCAAAGACGATGGGCACATCGAGGAAGCCCACAATGCCCAACACGGCCGCCAGGCGCGCTCGCCGCGCTTCATCCTCCACGGTATTGCGCAGCATCAAGTAAGCGAAATAGATCAGCCACAGGATGGCCACTGTGGACAGCTTGGGATCGGACCATACCCACCACACCCCCCAGGTGGGCCTGGCCCACAGAGGGCCGGTGGTGACGACCATAGTGGTAAAGACCAGGCCGATCTCCACCGACGAGAGAGCCAGGATGTCCCACTGACGCCCTCCCTGCCAAAGGTAGGCAATACTGGCCACAAAGGTCACAAAGAAGGCCAGGAAACCCACCCAGGCCGAGGGCACGTGAAAGTAAAAGATGCGCTGTGCAATCTGGGCTGCTCCCACCAGATTGGCCGCCGGAGGCGCATAGACAAGGGCCAGGTAAAGAGCGACCAGCATAGCCAGAGCCGTAATGCCGTTCAAGACATTTGTTGCCATAAAGCTACGTGCCTTCATAAACTCTCTTCTCCAACCACCTATTCTTCCACTACATAGTCGAAAGTCATATAAGACACTGTCAGAAAGACCATATCAAAGCCCACCAACAGATTCAGCCAGTTGTGCATCTCGGCAAGGGGCTGGCCGTCGAGGAGGCCGCCGGTGAGCTTGACGGCGGCGATCATCAGCGGCAACACGACGGGGAAAAGCAGGATGGGCAACATGACCTCGCGGGCGCGGGTATGGACGGCGATGGCCGAGAACAGGGTGCCCACCCCGGCGAAACCCAGAGTCCCCAGGAGGATAACCAGGGCCAGAGCCGGGCTGAAGAGGGGTGGGTTGAACAGGACCCAGAAGATGGGCAAAACGATGGCCTCGACCACCGACATAAAAATCAAGTTGCCCAGCATCTTGCCGAAGTAGATGGCACTGCGGTCCACCGGAGCCAGCAAGAGGCCCTCCAGGCAGCCTCTGTCCTTTTCGAGGATGAAGGAGCGGTTCAGGCCCAACATACCGGCGAAGGTGAAGGTCACCCACAGCATCCCCGGCGCGACCTGCTTGACGTTGGCCACGCGCAGCTCGAAGGCAAAGTTGAAAATGACGATGACCAGCAGGGCAAAGACAAACATCGAGCTGAACATCTCCTTGGTGCGCAGCTCGGCGATGATGTCTTTGTGGACAATGGCTATGATTTTGTGCACCATTTTTTGGCATGCTCCAGGTCGCCCTGAGCCCGATCCATCCAGTCTGCACTCCGCTCCATACTCCCCCGCCTTTGAGTGCTAATGGCCATCCCGACCCCTCAGAGTATGCCCCCGCGCACGTAGCGGTAATATATCTCTCGGAAGCTTTCTGCATCCAACGCGCTTTTGTCGGCCTGGTAAGCGATGCGGCCCCCGGCCAGGATGGCCACCCGGTCCCCCATCGCAAGCCCCCGCTCCAGGTTGTGGGTGGTCATCAACACCGTGCGTCCTTCTGCGCCAACGGTGGCCAACAGTTCATGCAACATCTCGGCGGCGTGCTGGTCCAGGCCCGTGTCCGGCTCATCCAGGAGCAGAACCGAGGGCCGGTGCAGGATGGCCCGGGCGATGGCCAGGCGCTGCTGCATCCCTCGCGAGAAGGTGCGCACCGGATCGTAACGCCGGCCCTCCAGACCAACTTGCCGCAGCACCGCTTCAATACGGCCCTCTAGATCGGGCACATCATACATCCGACCGTAGAAGCGCAGATTTTCGTCGGGCGTCAGATCACCGTAGAGCAAAGTCTGATGGGAGACCAATCCCATGCGTCTCCTTATGTCAATAGATTCAACGGCCAGGTCCAGACCATCAATCAGCACTGTGCCGCTCGTAGCCTTGCTCAGGGTAGCCAGGATACGAATGAGCGTGGTCTTGCCCGCCCCATTGGGGCCTACCAGGGTCAGGAACTGGCCGTCGGCCACCTCCAGGTCTATGCCCCTGAGAACGGCCTTGTGTCCAAAGGACTTGACCAGCCCTCTGATCTCTATCATCGCCTTC
>JBBIJG010000335.1:0-3920 GCA_037446095.1 Caldilineae bacterium | reverse complement strand
CCCAGGGTCAACTGGCAAATCTGGAAAGAACTTCCGAAGTCTCTCAGACTTTGCTCGTTTGAGGCGAAGCTTCACTAGTCATTATCTGCCTCTTGAAGTAGAGGAATCCCTTCTTCCACTGCATCTTGCACCAGGCCGATCATCTGGCGTTTCTTGTCAAATTCTGTGGGCGTATAACACAGGATTTCCAGGGGCAATCCGCCTTCCCAATGCTGATACAACTTGCTGGGCCGGTCGGGAAAAGCGATGCCCTCGAAAGCGTCTGAAACCAGGAGCATATCCACATCGCTGTAACGGAGATGGTCTCCTCTGGCCCGGGAGCCGAAGAGGATCGCCTGTTGCAAGGGCCAGTCTCGTCCCAACGCTTCCAGAAACCGCTTCACTTCGGCAAGCGTTTCCTCGTCCATTCCATCACCGCCTGGGCGTAATCCAGATGCATTTGTGCTGATCTGCGATCGTACATTTCGGCTGGGACGCCGTTGGCTGCGTTGACATAGCGTGTGACCAGGTAGTCTGGCGTCAGCTCCCTTGCCGCTTCGTGCACTTCCTCGGAGGCTTCCAGCGCCTTGGCCAACTCGACCAGGTTGTGGGTCTTGGGTTGTTCTCGCTTCTCATGCAGGTGGAGTGCCTTGAGGGCTTTTTCCGCCGCCTGCTGACTGAAGAAGACACTGGCGTAGTATCTCTCTGTTTCCAGGAGTACTCTGGCCGTCTGCAGGTCTTCTTGAGCCTGCGCCCAATTGTTGGCCACCTCCTCGCGCATTTCTTTTCTCCCCCATTAGGCGAAACCCCTTCGCCCTCAGGGACGAAGGGGTTTTTCTCCGCGGTACCACCCTGCTTGATGGTTTGGCTGCCCTCGGCCATCTGCTCTCAGCCAGCCTGGTGGAGCTGAGGGGACTCGAACCCCTGACCTTCTCAATGCCATTGAGACGCGCTCCCAACTGCGCTACAGCCCCACACTTTCCATCCACTCTCGGCGCACTAACGGGCGCCACCCGGCAACGGCTAGACAGCGACTGTCCGTTGTGTTCACCGCTGCGGCTCCCAGGCGAGTTCGGCCTTTGGCGCTCCCCTTGGGCGCCATTGCCGGGCTTCCACCTGGTCTTTCCCGGCTCGCTGTGGGGATGGCCTACTACTCCTGTTCACAGCCTGTATCTCACTTTTTGCAACTGGCGGCTATCTGCCGTCATCGCTAGTGGAGCTGAGGGGACTCGAACCCCTGACCTCATCAGTGCGATTGATACGCTCTCCCAACTGAGCTACAGCCCCTCACCTGAAAATAGTATACAGCAGATTGGAAAAGTTGTCAAGTGACGGCTTCCCCTCTCCAAGTCAAGCTTCATCAAGAGCGGGACAGGGCAAGGCGGGGGTGCGGGCCGCCTGAGAGCGAGCCCATTCCCGGACAAAGGCCAGGAATTCTTGCCGCAGCCGTGTGGAGAGCTGGCCTTCCTCATAAACGATAAACAGGTTCCTGGTCAGGGAGAGCCCCTCAATGGATACGGTGCAAAGCTGACCGCTGGCCTGCAAGCGAGAGACAGCAAAGGCCGAGACGAAACCGATCCCCAGCCCGGCCTGAATGGCTTCGATGATGGCGTGCGTACTGCCCAGAACAAGAGCCACGTTATCCACAGGAAGCCTTTCCCCCTTTTCTGCCAGCAACTGTTCCAGACTGCGGCGCGTCCCTGAGCCCTCCTCGCGCAGGATAAGCCGTTGCCCCTGCAACTCTTCCAGGCGGATGGCTTCCCGCCTGGCGAAGGGATGATCCGGGTAGACGGCCAGGACAATCTCATCTTTGATCAGCGGGACCAGGATGAGGCGGGGCCTTTCGATGGGAGCACCGATGAAACCGATGTCACATTGGCGGGCCAGCACCTTTTCCACCACATCCTTGGTGTCGGCAATGGTAACTTTGGTCTCGACCTGGGGATAGCGTGCCCTGAAATCAGTCAATAGTTGCGGCAAGATAAATTCCCCTGGCGTGGTGCTGGCAGCGATGACCAGCTCGCCGCTTATTTCTTCTCTAAGGTGGTTTAGCCGTTGCATCATCTCTTCATGGGCTGTCATGACCTGTGCGGCGAAGGCACGAAACACTTCTCCGGCGGCCGTCAGTGAGACCACTCCCCGCTCACTTCGGATCAGCAGGACCATGCCCAGTTCCCGTTCCAGCCTTTTGATCTGATTAGAAATCGCCGGCTGACTGATACGCCGGGCCCGGGCCGCTTCTGACAGACTCCCTCTTTTTGTGACTTCCAAAAAGCTACGCAGGTGGTTGAGGTTCATTGAATAACTCCCCGGGTATGATTTTACATAAAATTGGGAATAAGTCAAGTTGCACGCTGAAACAAATCGGAAAAGGGGGCCCTTCCCACCTCAGGCTTTACCTTTTTCAGATAATGAATATAATTTGGGTGATCGCTCAGCCGCTGAACTTTTCCACGTCTGCATGGAGACTCCACCAGAGGGGGTGAGGATAATGCGATACACTGTTGCCAAGGAGATTTTCGAGATGTACCCTGGCTACGTACGGGGCGTGGTGGTGGCCCGGGGGGTCACCAACGGAGAGCAAGAGAACGCGGCAATCCGGGCCCTGCTGCGGGAGGCCGAGGAAGCTGTTCGCCGGAGAGCCGACCTGGAAGACATCTCCCAGCACCCACGCATCGCCTCTTGGCGGGCAGCTTACGCCCGGTTTGGAGCCCGGCCCAGCAAGTTCCACAGCTCCATCGAGGCCATGCTGCGGCGGGTGCGCAAGGGAGACCAGTTGCCCTACATCAACGACTTGGTTGCCCTGGGTAATACCATCTCGCTGAAATACTTGCTGCCTGTGGGCGGGCACGACGTCGGCGTGGCTGAAAACGACCTGTGGCTGAAGCCAGCCCGAGGCGACGAGGTGTTCACGCCATTTGGCACCAACATGGTGGAAAACCCGGAGCCGGGCGAGGTAGTCTACCTGGATGGCCAGAAGGTGTTGTGCCGCCGTTGGACCTGGCGGCAGGCTCAACACACCATTCTGACCTCCCAGTCCAGGCATGTGGCCATCAACGTGGATGGCCTGCCCCCGGTAACGGCTGGAGAAGTCGAGGCCATTTGCAGGGAGTTGGCCGGGTTGGTGAGGAGATTTTGCGGGGGAGAGGTGGACTGTCGCTACCTGCGGGCAGATACCCCAGTCATCGAGCTCTGGCGTGAGCCCCCGATGGACTTGCCAAGATGTCACATTGATGGTAACATATAATTCCATGTTACCCTCGTCGCCGAAAGCAACGCCAAGACCGAGAGGAGACAAAAATGACCCAAGAAACCCTAGGTTACGTGCGCCTCGAATGGACCTGCCGACGCTGTGGAGGCAAAAACCCCGGCCCAGAGAAATTGTGCGTCCATTGCGGGGCTTCCATAGATGAGCAAGAGCAGTTTGAACTCCCGGAGACTCGGGAGTTTGTTACCGACGCCGAAGAGTTGAAAAAAGCCGCGGCTGGGCCGGACATCCATTGTCCCTACTGCGAGACGCGCAACCCGGCCGGCTCAACGGTCTGCTCCCAGTGCGGTGGAAGCCTGGCCGAGGGGGTGGTCCGGGCCCATGGCCACATCGTCGGTGCTCCTCCCGCCTCTGGTGCACCGGCCGAACCCCAGACAGCACCTCGGGCGACGGCCCCCACAGCGAAAAGGCTGTGGTATCTCTGGGTTGCTGGCCTTGTCGCCCTCCTGCTCGTCTGCTGCCTTGGTGCCTACTTGTTACTCATGCCCAGTGAAGAGGTCAACGGCGTCGTCCGTGACGTTTCGTGGGAGCGGAGGATTGGCATTGAGGAGTTGCAGCCTGTTTCGCACGAAGACTGGCGCGATGAAATCCCCTCCGACGCCCGGGTGGTCAACTGCCGGAAAAAGGAACATCACACCCAGTTGGAGGAGCCTGGACCTGGCGTGGAAGCAGA
>JBBIJG010000334.1:0-3925 GCA_037446095.1 Caldilineae bacterium | reverse complement strand
GATTTACCCCAGGCTCAGAAACTCTGGCCGCGGCTCAGACGAGAAATGAAGAGACGAGGCCGGGAGGCTATGAACATCTCCGCCATCACCGGCCAGGGCGTGCCAGACCTGCTGCGACGGGTGGTTGGCCTGCTGAACAGCCTGCCCCCAGAGGAACCGGCCAGCGAAGAAGTGAAGGTCTTCCGCCTGGAGGAAGAAGAGCCCTTCCGCATCATCCGGGAAGAGGATGGCTGGCGGGTACGCGGGGCTGAGATAGAGCGTGTGGTCGCCATGACCAACTGGGACTACGATGAGGCAGTGATGAGATTCCAACGCCTTCTGGAGGCCATGGGCATTTCAGCGGCTTTGGAAAAAGCCGGGGTCGAGGTGGGGGATACGGTGCGCATCGGCGATACCGAACTGGAATGGCAATAATCTGCCACGAATGGCACGAGTGAACGCGAAACCTTCTCTGGGTTAGAGTTGGATCATTAAATCATCGGGGGGGCCATGCGAATCGGCGTCTTGGGAGGAACCTTCGATCCGATCCACATCGGACATCTGGTGATAGCTGAGGAGGCGCGGGTGGAGCTGGAGCTGGAGCAAGTCGTTTTCATCCCGGCCGGTCTGCCTCCCCACAAACTCGATTATCCCCTGTCACCGGTGGAGCACCGCCTGGCGATGGTCGAACTGGCCATCGCCTCCAACCCCCGTTTCACCATCTCCAGGGTGGATATTGACCGCCCTGGCCCCTCTTACAGCGTGGACACCATCGAGCTCCTGAGAGGCCAGTGGGGAGCTGGCGTCGGGATCTATTTCATCATGGGCTCTGATTCCCTGCGCGACATCCTGACCTGGCATGAACCGCAGCGCCTCATCAGGTTGTGTTACTTCGCCGTGGTGAACCGACCAGGCTACCAGGCTGACCTTGAAGAACTGGAGACCTTTCTGCCCGGGATAGCCTCGCGGGTCCGGATGCTCCATGCCCCTGAACTGGCCATCTCCTCTACTGAGATCCGACGACGGGTGCATGAGGGGCTGCCCATCAAATATCAGGTGCCGGAAGCAGTGGAGGCTTACATTTGTCAACATCACCTGTACGAGAATTGACAAAAAGCGAACCAATGTGATAAAATAAAACTTGCTCCGAACGGGCGCCCCCAACCTGCTGCACAAGCCCCACTTATTGAATTTAAGGGAGGATGGTATGAAAAAGAACTACCTGCTGGTTCCGCTGATTGTGCTCCTGGCACTGGCAACAAGCTGTGGGGGAAAAGCGACCCCCGCTCCCCCTCCGGCTGGCGAAGAGACACCGACCGGGGCAGCAGTAGCCACCCCCATCCCTTCCCAGATCGTGCCGACCCCCACGCCGAAGCCCCCTCCACCTACACCGACCCCTATCCCGCCGCCTACTCCAGCCCCTGGAGTAGCCGAGGCCCCAACCACTCCCCCAGTCCCTGAGTTGATGGTCGAGATCCCCGCCGGAGAGTTCACTATGGGCAATGATACTGGAGACGATGACGAGAAGCCCGCTCACACCGTCACCCTGGAAGCTTTTGAGATTGACCTGCTCGAAGTGACCAACGCCGACTTTGCCAAGTTTGTTGAGGCCACCGGCTACCAAACCGAAGCGGAGAAGGGGGGCGAAATGGGCTGGCGAGCCTATGCCGAGGGCAAGGACAACCATCCCGTAGTAAAGGTCACCTGGAACGATGCCAACGCCTATTGCCAGTGGCTCGGCAAGCGCCTGCCCACCGAAGCGGAGTGGGAGAAGGCCGCGCGTGGCACCGACGGACGAACATATCCCTGGGGCAACGAATGGGACCCGGCCAAGGCCAATGTCAAAGAGAGCGGCTTTAGAGGCACCGTAGCGGTGGGTAGCTTCGGAGAGGGAGCCAGCCCTTATGGTGTGTTGGACATGGCCGGCAATGTCTGGGAGTGGACGGCCGACTGGTATCAGGCTTATCCGGGCAGCACCTATCAGTCCGAGTATTTCGGAGAAAAGTTCCGGGTGACCCGCGGTGGCGGGTGGTTCCAGGAAGCGGACAAAGTGACCACGTTTAACCGCAGCGCCACCGACCCCAAGGCCGCCAACGACGACCTGGGCTTCCGCTGTGCCCGCTGAACACCTTTGAAAGGAGGTGAGGTAAAGGAAAGAAACCGCCATTGCGCTAGTACCTATCCGAAAACCCGTAGGGCAGGCTTTCTAGCCTGCCCGGACAGCCTGTGTTTTCGGATAGGTTCTTATCCAACCATTCAAATTCGCAAGGAGGAGTAGAAAATGAGAGGCAAATACTTTGTAGGGTTGGTCACCATCCTGGTGCTGAGCGCTCTGCTAACGGCCTGTGGGCCGACATCAACGCCGTGCCCACCATGCCCACCGACGCCCGAGTGTCCCAAGGTTGGTGAGTGCCCCACACCGGCGCCGTGCCCGGAGGTACCGGCTGCACCAGCGGCCAAGAAACGCCTGGACATCGTCAAGGAGCGTGGCAAACTCATCTGCGGGGTGAACGGTGGTCTGCCCGGCTTCAGCTATCTGGATGAAGCTACCGGCAAAATGGTTGGCTTTGATGCCGATTTCTGCCGGGCCATCGCCGCCGCGATTTTTGACGACCCCGAGGCGGTGGAATTCCGCGCCCTTTCCACCAAAGACCGGGGGCCTGCCCTGCAGACCGGTGAGATTGATGTCCTGATCCGCAACACCACCTGGACCATCAGCCGGGATGCTGCCTGGGGTCTTTTCGCCCCCACGACATTCTACGACGGCCAGGGGATGATGGTCCGCAAAGAGCTGGGGGCGACCAAGCTGGAAGACCTGGAAGGGGCAACCATCTGCGTCCAGACCGGTACCACCACCGAGCTCAACCTGACCGACCAGATGCGAGCCCGGGGCGTTAAATTCGAGCCCGTCGTCTTTGAGGAGATTGACCCGACCTACGCGGCTTATGAAGAGGGGCGGTGTGATGCTGTGACCAGCGACCGTTCCCAGTTGGCGGCCCGCAGGACGGTCATGAAGAACCCGGACGACCATGTCATTCTGGACGTGGTCATGTCCAAAGAGCCTCTGGGACCGGCGGTCCCCTTGGGCGACGACCAGTGGTTCAACGTGGTCAAATGGGTCGTCTTCGGCACGTTCCAGGCCGAGGAGTCGGGCATCACCTCCAAGAACCTGGATACCTTCATGACCAGCGAGGACCCGGTCGTCCGACGTCTCCTGGGCCTCGAGGGCGAATTGGGCCAGGAACTGGGGCTCACGAATGACTTTGTGGCCCGGGTGATCAAGCATGTCGGCAACTACGAGGAGATCTACAACCGCAATCTGGGTCCCGATACGCCTTTCAAGATGGATCGCGGCCCCAATGCCCTGTGGACGAAGGGGGGCCTGCTCTACGCCCCGCCCTTCCGCTAAACCTCCCTGGCGACAACCCGGCCTGACTTGACGTGAGGGCTTCGGCTGAGATTTCAGCGAACGCTTCGGCTAAGCTTAACGAAGCCTCCCGCTACTCAGTCGAAGCCCTTACCGCCGAAGTTTAGTCATGAACACAGATGTGCGTCCGCAAACAGCACGCCCGCCAAGAACTGCCGACTGAAGTCCGCCATAGGCCTTCGGCCTCCGGTCGGCCTTCGCCGACCGGGCGCGTCCGGCGCAGGCCGACGCCCGGCACAATGTGCTCAGGGAGGCTGATTTTCAATCAGCGCACAGTGGCGGGCAGCCGGGTAGGTAATTACTTTAATCGTCCCTTCCATCTACATGGTTGGTAACTCTGCATCTAACCGTGGTCGGCTTTCAACCCCATCCCCCTGACCCTTCCCCAAGCTTGGGGAAGGGGGCATCCTCTCAAAGGGGATTTTGCGGCGGCGTAGCTGCCGCAAAAACCCCCCCAAGAGGGAACTCCCCGCCCCGCATGCGGGGGCGGGGCCGGGGGTGGGGGCGAGCAGGGCACAC
>JBBIJG010000333.1:0-3933 GCA_037446095.1 Caldilineae bacterium | reverse complement strand
CGATAGGCAGGGCCCTTCGGCTCATGGTGCCTTTGACCCGCAGGCCAAAGGGGCCGATGAAGACAACCCTCATGCTGTGCATTCCTCAAGCGTCAATATCGTGATAAATTTTACCAAAAGATTGCCATGAATGCAACCCGCCCCAATCCTTGACACAATTTAAAAAAGCGGTAAAATACACTCATTCGATTTAGGAGGAAGGGCATGAAAGGCAAAGATCTGGTCAGCATGGGGGATCTTTCTCGTGGGGAAGTCGAGCGCCTCATCCAACGGGCGCAGGCTCTGAAAGCAGAATGGAAAGCCGGAGGCCATTCGCCGCTCCTGGCCGGTAAGACGATGGCCATGATTTTTGAGAAACCCTCGCTCCGCACCCGGGTGACCTTTGAGGCCGGGATGACCCAATTAGGGGGCCATGCTATCTACCTGGGTCAGGACATTGGCTTTGGCACCCGGGAGACGATAGCCGATATTGCTGCCAACCTCTCCCGCTGGGTGGAGATCATTGTGGCCCGCACCTATGCCCATGAATCCGTCGTCGAGTTGGCTCAGGAAGCCACCGTGCCGGTGATCAACGCCCTCTCCGATCATGAGCATCCCTGCCAGGCTCTGGCCGCCCTCCTGACCCTTTATGAACACAAGGGCCAGGTGCAGGGCCTCAAGCTGGCCTGGCTGGGCGACGGCAATAACGTCTGCCACTCGCTTCTGCTCATGTGTGCCACGATGGGGGTCAACATGACGGTGGCCTGTCCCCGGGGGTATGGGCCTGATCCAGGTGTGGTGGGGTGGGCCAGGCGGTTGGCCCAAGAGAGCGGCAGTGAAATCATCATCACCACCGAGCCAGTAGCGGCGGCAAAAGGAGCCGACGCCCTTTACACCGATGTCTGGGCCAGTATGGGCCAGGAAAAGGAAGCCGAGGAGCGCCGCCGAATCTTCCCCCCCTATCAGATCAATCAGGCCCTGGTGGATTTGGCCAAAGAGGACGTGCTGGTAATGCATTGTTTGCCAGCTCATCGCGGGGAAGAGATCACGGCGGAGGTGCTTGACGGCCCTCACTCGGTGGTGCTGGACGAAGCGGAGAACCGCCTGCACGTGCAGAAAGCACTCCTGGTGGAGATGCTGGGCTTCTAACCTCGTTAAAATTCTGACGAAAGCTGTGATACCGCCTCTACGATCCTCTCCAGATCTGTCTGGCTGAGAGCGGGATGCACCGGCAGGGAAAGGACCTGCCGGCTTATTGTCTCGGCAACCGGCAAGCGGTCCGTGTAGCCCAACTCCTGGTAGATGGGCTGTTGATGTACAGGCAGAGGATAGTAGACACCGATCCCAATGCCTTGCTCCCGCAGTTGCCCGACCATCTGATCTCGATTCCCCCGCACCCTGATAGTGTACTGGTGGAAGACGTGCCGGTAGCCATCTCTCACCTGGGGAGTAATCACACCCTTCAAATGCGCTGTGAGGTAGCGGGCATTGGCGATGCGTTTCTCGTTAAAGACCTCGAGCTTCGCCAGTTGGGCCAGGCCGAGGGCGGCCTGCAATTCGGTCATCCGGAAGTTGTAGCCCAGGCAATCGTGATAATAACGTCGCTTCATGCCGTGGTTGCGCAAAAGCCTGACCCGTTCTGCCACCTGCTCATCGTTGGTGGTGACCATTCCTCCCTCAGCCGTGGTCATGTTTTTGGTCGGGTAGAAGGAGAAGCACCCGGTTCCAAAGCTGCCTACTTTCTTCCCATTGATGGCAGCTCCGTGAGCCTGGGCGGCGTCTTCAATGACACTCAGCCCATGTCGGGTGGCGATGGCCATGATAGCTTCCATGTCACAGGGGTTGCCGAAAAGATGCACAGGCAGGAGGGCTTTGGTGCGAGGGGTGATCCTGGCCTCGATCAGGGACGGGTCCATGTTGTAGGAAAACTCATCAATGTCCACGAAGACGGGCCTGGCCCCGACGAAGAGGACAGCGTTAGCCGAGGCGATGAAGGTAAAAGGCGAAGTGATGACCTCATCACCGGGGCCAATGTCGTGGGCCAGGAGGGCCAGGTGCAGGGCGGTGGTGCCCGAAGAAGTGGCTACAGCGTGTCGTACGCCACACATAGCAGCAAAGGCCCTTTCGAACTCCTCGACCTTCGGACCCTGGGCCAGCATCCCTGACTCCAGGACGGCTATCATGGCTTCCTTTTCTTCCTTGCCTATCACGGGCTGAGCTATCGGTATCATGGATGGGGTTCCTTTCTCTGAAAGCAGTAAGTGACCTGGCAGACCTGGCAACGCATCTCGAACCCAGTGGGGGATTCTCGTTCCACGACCAGCCTGCGACCGCAGCGGCAGACGAACCCTTTGAGGCGAGCCGGGCTGCCCATCACCAACCCGTGATCAGGCACGTCCCGTGTGACCACCGCACCGGCTGCTACCATGGCGAAACGGCCAACGGTCACGCCAGGCAGTACGATTGCGCCGGCCCCTATTGAAGCCCCATATTTCACCCTGATCCTCCCCACTTCCCAATCGGCCCCGGATTTCAACTCTCCCGAGGGTGTGATAGCCCGGGGAATTTTGTCGTTGGTCAGGCAGGCGTGAGGGCCGATGAACACCCCATCTTCCAGCGTAACCCCATGATAGATGGAAGCTCCATTTTGGATTTTCACTCGATTGCCGATAACTACATCAAAGTCAATGTAAACGCTTTTGCCGATGATGCAGTCACGGCCGATGCGGGCTCCTTCCCTCACCTGAGCCTGGTGCCATATCCTGGTACCCTGGCCAACTTCAGCCTGAGGGGAGACCTCAGCCGTAGGATGGATCATATCTCTCATCTCCGGGCAGATCTTAACCGCCTTCACCTGAGCCAGGCCACCATCGGGCTGGCCACTGGCAGACTCAAAGGTTCTCCTGAGTTCCATGATGTCTGACGGGCTATCTCGTTGGCGACGGCCTCGGCCAGTTGCAAAGCGCGCAGACCATCGCTGCCCGGCACCTGACTGGGGCGGTTCTCGCGCACACAGTCCACGAAATGGCGCAGCTCCAGGAGCAAGGGTTCAAACATGGGGACGTGGATGCGCTCGATGATGCTCTCCTGGCGGTACTTGGTGGTGCTGTGATTGTCAAGATACTGGGGGAAGGTCCAGCGGTGCACCACAACCGATTTGTTCAGCAGGTCGGCCTCGATGTAAGCTCCCTCAGCAATAACTTCCACCATCCTCACCTTCTGCTCTGTAACCCGCGAGGCAAACAAAGTGACGACCGGACCATTTCGGAAAGAGAGGTTGGCCACGGCATGGTCTATACCGGTGGTGTTGCTGGAACGTCCCCAGGCGCTGAGTCCTTCGACGCCTGTCCCTACCAGGTCTACGGCCAGGTCGAGGTCGTGGATCATCAGGTCGCGGATGACATCCACGTCGGTGTTGCTGGTGTCGAAAGGGCTGAGACGCCGCATGGTGAGGCCGATCAGGTGCATCCCTTCGGTGACGTGTTTCAATTCAAGGAAGGCGGGATTAAAGCGTTCGATGTGACCCACCTGGAGCACCAGCCCCCGCTCCTCGGCCATCTGGATCAACCGCTGCGCCTGCTCAACTGTCTCGGTGATGGGCTTTTCCACCATGACGTGGAGGCCATGTTCGAGGCAGGCTCTGGCCAGGTCGAAATGGGACTCTGTAGGGGTGGCGATGGTCACAGCGTCCAGTTGGGGCAGCAACTGCCCCAGGTCCCGGTAATAAGTTGTCTCGTAGCAGTCGGCCACCTCTCGCCCGCGTGCCTCATCCAGGTCGGCGATGCCCACCAACTCAACTCGCGGCAGATTGGTGCAGACGCGACAATGTCGCTCGCCCATCACGCCGGTGCCGATGACTCCAATGCGTACAGTTTCCATACCAAATCTCCCTCTCACCGCTTTTAGGCAAGCCTTCGACGGGGGTGCAGGGGGCAGCGCCCCCTGCCGGGGGGC
>JBBIJG010000332.1:1214-3935 GCA_037446095.1 Caldilineae bacterium | reverse complement strand
CCTATCTTAATCGTCAAACGTTCCTCCAACCTCTCCCCTTCCCCTCTCCGCAGCGGATGAAAAGGGGGTTGGGGGGGTGGGTTGAGGTGTGAGAGCCCGGCCCACCGCCCCTGCTCTGAGGGCCGGGAAAGTGGGGTTGAGGGGACACCCCTCAAGCTTCCCGGGTTTCCGCTGCGCAAGCCCGGTCTTCATAAAGTCATACTCAGTAGACCGCAGCGGACCGTAAACCAGGAGTCAAGGGGGTAGCCAAAGGCACTGCCCTGGGGTAGCTGAAGGCAGTGCCTTCAGCTACCCGAGATGGACCTCTGGTGAACTGCTGCGCACGTCCATACGCCAGGCGGTTGACTTAATGGACGAAATGAGGTATAGTAAAGGGGGTCGCCCAGGAGGAGAGGTATGCAAGATTACCAGTTGCGCCAACGCGAGTATCTGCTGCAAATCAGCCGGGCCATGACGTCCAAACTGGACCTGCCTTCCGTGTTGCGCCTGATCCTGGAGAATGCCGTCGAAATGCTGCAAGGCCACGTGGGCCTGATCGCCCTGCGCCAGGATGACGATGGCTTCCGCGTGCGGGCCAGCTATGGTCTGCCGGGGCGGCTTTTACCCCTTTTCTCCCCTCTATTGGATGACATCCCCCATCTGACCGGACGGGCTCATCTCTCCCGCTGGCAGATCCCTGACCTCCAAATGAAGCTGAGTCTGGTAGCGGCGGCGGCGGGTATGGCTCTGCGTCAGGTCGTCGCGCTGCCGCTGGTGATCGAGGAAGAACTGATCGGCGTTATCTACGTCTTCCGTACCAGTGGCACGGCTTTTTCAGCCAACGATCGCCAGGTGCTCTCCAGCTTTGCCGACCAGGCCGCCATTGCCGTGCGCAACGCCAGCCTGTATCAACAAGTCTCGGCCGAGAAGCGCCGACTGGATGCCATCATTGAGCACTCGGCTGATGGGGTGATGATCCTCGATTGCCAGGGCCGCATCACCGTTTTCAACCGCGCTCTGGCGGCCATGACTGGCTGGCGGCCTGAAGATGCTATCGGCCGACCATGCCATGAGGTGCTGCGGCTGCGCAGCCGCCAGGGCGAGGACATTTGCAGAGGCAATTGCCCTCTGCGGGGCCTTTCCCCAAACGCCGACCTCTACGTTGAGGGGGACCTGGAGCGACCTGGCGGAAACGTGATCAGCGTGGGCATCACCTACTCACCTCTCTACAACGAAGAGGACCGGCTTATCAATATTATTGCTAACGTCCACGACATCACTCGCTTCCGTGAGGCGGAGGAGATCAAGTCTACCTTCATTTCAGTGATCTCCCATGAACTGAAAACCCCCGTTTCCCTCATCAAGGGCTATGCCAGCACCTTGCGGCGTGAGGACGCCCGGTGGGATGAAAAGACGGTGCGGGAGAGCCTGGCCATCATTGAGGAGGAAAGTGACCGGCTGGATCGGCTGATCAGCGACCTTCTGGATGCCTCTCGCGCTCAGGCCGGCAGCCTTAAGCTGGAGATGGGCGATGTGCATATCCCCAAGCTGGCCCAAAAAGTGATAGAAGGTTTCCGCCTCCAGACCGGAATCCATCAATTTGAGCTGGATTTCCCTCCTGACTTTCCTCCCATTACAGCCGATCCGGAGCGGTTGCGCCAGGTTCTCTCCAATCTGGTTGGAAACGCCATCAAGTATTCTCCTGAGGGGGGGAAAATACGGCTGGGGGGCTATGCCGATCGGGACAAGGTGACCGTTTACGTAGCCGATGAGGGCATTGGCATCCCTCTGGATGAGCAGCCCAACCTTTTTCAGCGTTTCTATCGGCTGGACTCCAGCCTGCGCCGCCGCACCCAAGGCATGGGCCTGGGCCTCTACCTCTGCCGGGCTATCGTCGAAGCCCATGGGGGACGCATCTGGGTGGAAAGCGCGCCCGGACGGGGGTCAACGTTCTATTTCACACTGCCCCGTCAATAACCCGGCCGGCACAGCAGGTCGGGGGGCATAGGGGGAACAGGTCTCAGACCTGTCCTCACGCCTGGGCCGAGGGCCTCCCAGCTTCCTGGACCAACTCAAACTGCATGGAGGAGCTACGATGAACGTGTTGATTTCTGTAGACATGGAGGGGATCTCTGGTGTCGTGATCGGTGATCACACCTCGTCCGGCCACAAGGAGTACGAACGCTTCCGCAAGCTGATGACCGCCGAGGCCAACGCGGCTATCGAGGGAGCGTTGGCTGGCGGTGCCCGTCGGATCGTGGTCAACGATAGCCACGGCGGGATGGCAAACATCTTGATCGAGGAGTTGAATTCGGCAGCGGAGTTGATCTCCGGCAGCCCCAAGCCCTTCGGCATGATGCAGGGCATTGGTCCTGAAGTGGATGCCGTCTTCTTCGTCGGTTACCATGCTGCCTCGGGCACCGGCGCAGCGGTGCTGGAGCACACCTGGAGCGGCCAGGTGGTCGAACTGCGCCTCAATGGCCGGGTCATGGGCGAGACGGGGCTCAACGCCGCGCTGGCAGGTGCCTACAATGTGCCGGTCGTCCTGGTCACAGGTGACCGGGCCGTGACGGAAGAAGCACACGCGTTGCTCGGTGAGATCGAGACGGTGGCCGTCAAAGATGGAGTGACGCGCAGCTCCGCCCGGTGCCTGCACCCAGAAGTAGCACATCAACGCATTCGCCAGGCGGCTGAGCACGCCCTGAGTCTGGCTGTCTCACCCTTTGTCGTGCCGCCGCCTAT
>JBBIJG010000332.1:0-1177 GCA_037446095.1 Caldilineae bacterium | reverse complement strand
GATATGGCCGCACTGATACCCGGCAGCCAGCGGGTGGATGGCCGTACCGTCGAATGGACCGGCGAGGATATGCCTGCTGTCTACAAGGTGTTCCGGGCGATGGCAACCCTCTCCAGGGTCGAGTGACGCCATCCACCCCCGCCACCGAGAGAGGTGAGAAAAGTGGTGAAGAATGGAGGAAGCGCGTCAGCCGAGGACAGGCTGATCCTGGTAGTGGACGACGAACCGCGCCTGGTCAAATTCGTACGCATGAACCTGGAACTGGAAGGCTACCGGGTCAGCGAGGCTACCAATGGTCTGGATGCTCTGGAAAAGGTACGAGAAGAACTGCCCGACCTGGTGCTGTTGGACGTAATGATGCCCGAAATGGACGGCTTCGAGACCCTGGAACGCATCCGGGAGGTCTCTACCGTGCCGGTCATCATGCTGACCGTTAAGGGCGAGGAGGAGGACCGCATCCGGGGCCTGGAGTTGGGGGCCGACGACTATGTCACCAAACCCTTCTCTCCCCGAGAGCTGGCCAGCCGCATCAAGGCCGTGTTGCGCCGGGCCGAGATGGCTGCACCCATGGAGAAGACAGCTATCGTCATTGATGAAGACCTGGCCATTGATTTTCAGCGGCACGAGGTGATCGTGCGGGGGGAGCGGGTCAAGTTGCGTCCCACGGAGTACCGCCTGCTCTACCACCTGGTCAACAACGCCGGCTGGGTGATGACCCACGAGATGCTCCTGGCCAAAGTCTGGGGTCACGAATACCGCGAGGAGAGCCATCTCCTCCGGCTGTATATTACCTATCTGCGTCAGAAAATCGAACCCGACCCCTCTCACCCCAAGTACATCCTTACCGAGCGCGGGGTGGGCTACCGGTTTGTGGATTTCAAGAAGAAACCAGGCTGAGGGTGTTCATTCAGGGGGATAACGCCGCGTTTCCGCCACATACCTCCACAAAGAACGCCCTGATAGCTCTTTCCAGGAGATCCTCCTTCGGTCCTCAGCTCGCTGGCCGTAGGTGGAGCGAGCATGCCACGGCGCAGCCGTTTTGGCATCCTCGGCCAGCCTGGTCAGTCCGTGTCTCATGTCTTCCCCGCCTCGCTGTGCAATTGCATCCCCGTGTTCCCGCAAGACTTCTAATAGCTGGCCACTGGGATCGTGGTCCCAGATGGGTTCGGCAAAATGG
>JBBIJG010000331.1:0-3951 GCA_037446095.1 Caldilineae bacterium | reverse complement strand
GAGTATTACCATCGCGAAGGAAAAACAGGGAGCTTGGCGATGGCCCTCAACAATGCAGGTTTCAGACAGTACTGCCGAGGGAGATATGCCGAGGCGCTGCAGACCCTTGAGGAAGCCCTGACCACAGCCCGAAGAACCGGTTACCCCAGGGCTGAAGCTACTGCCCTGACCAGTCTGGGGGACGTCTACCGTGATCTGGGAAACCTGAGCCAGGCCCTGGACCTGTACCAGCAGGCGCTGAAGACAGCCCGTCAGGCCGATGAGGCCATCGTAGAAATCTACGCCCTCCATGCCATGGGCGAGGCCCACCGCCTGGCCGGAGAGTTAGACAAGGCGTGGGAGCTGGCCTATGCCTCCCTGACCGCCAGCCAGGCGCAACAGCTCGGCTTCCAGGCCGGGCTGGCCCAACTGTCCCTGGGCGTGATCTGCTACGAACGGGGGGAGACCAAGGCGGCCCTGAAATGGCTGGAGAAAGCCCGCCAGGGAATGGAGCAGAGCGGGGCCCGGCAGGAGCTGGCCAGGGTCCATTTCCACCTGGCCCAGGCCCACTTTCTGCGCCAGGAGTTCCAGAGCGCCCGCCGCCACCTCCGCCAGTTTCTGGCCTTGATAGATGAGTTGGGCTACGACCAGTTCATCGCCACAGAAGCCCGCCGCGCCCGGCCCCTGATCCGGTACGCTGCCTCCCGGCGCCTGGGCGGGGACCGCTTCGCCCGGCTGCTGGAAAAGATCGAGGAAACACCGGCCAGAGGTGAGGTACTTTCTCCCCAGAGGACGGCGGTGAGCGCACCGCTCCCCCGGCTCGAAATCCGTGCCCTGGGGACGCCCCAGGTCCTCAAGGATGAGACCCCGGTGGGCAAAAAAGAATGGGAGACGAACACCGCCAAGGAGTTGTTCTTCTATCTGTTGGCCCACCCCACCGGCCAGCCCAGGGAACAGGTCATAGATATCTTCTGGCCCGAGCTTCCTCCGGCCAGGGCTCAGAGCACCTTTCACTCCACCGTCTACCGGCTGCGCCGGGCCACCCACATGGAGATCCTGACCTTCGACCGCAGCAGCGGCACCTACCGGTTGAACCCCGAAGCGCACTACTGGTACGACGTAGAAGAATTCGAGCGGCTGCTGAAAACGGCCCCGGAGGGCGGTGAAGGCCGGGCGGAAGCCCTGCGCCAGGCCATCGCCCTGTATCGTGGCGACTACATGGAAGGATTCTACTCCGACTGGTGTCTTCCCAAAAGGAGGCTCCTGGAGGAACACTACCTCGGCGCCCTCTCCGAACTGGCCCACCGGTATATGGACCAGGGTGCGTATCACCAGGCTCTGGAACTCTGCGAGAAGGCCCTCCAAAAAGACAGCTACTACGAAGAGATGTACCGGGTGATGATGCAATGCTACCACTTGTTGGGCCAGCCGTCGCGGGTCACCCAGGTCTATCAGCGCTGTGAGGCGGTGCTAGCCGGGGAACTCGGAGTGGAGCCCGCTGCAGAGACCATCGCCCTGTATCAGCAGCTCATCGCAGACCAATGACCACTCCCCAAAGGTGCCAATCTCCCCATCCTCATTTTTGTCAGTGATTTGTGACTTTCGTATGCTATAATATAACCAAAAATCAGGCAAAAGGAGGATAAAGGCGATGAAAGGCAACTGGAAGAGATGGTATCTCAAAGCGATTTATGTGCTGTTGACCATTGCGGCTCTGGTGGCCGTCAGCGGGGCTCCTCAGAATTGGAGTGGCGGGTAAAGTGCCCATAACCGGCCGATAGGGGAGAGGGTAGTGGAGGTTGGCCACTACCCCTTTCTTTCCAGGGCGGAGGGAGAGGAGGATCGCATGTCCCAGGCGTTACAGACCATATTGGGCACAGCCATGATTGACGGCCAGTTCTGTGAGCGCCTGCTCAACGGCGGGCGTCAGGAGCTCCTGCCCGGCTTCCAACTCACAGATGAGGAGCACCGTTTTCTCCTGGGCATCAAGGCGGATTCGCTTCAGAGCTTTGCCGCTGCAGTGGATCAGTGGCTGAATGCCAAGTCACAACACCCCATTTATTCAGACACCGGCATAGATACGGCTTTTGACTGGTCGCCATGATCCTGCTGTTGGCGCTGGCGGTTGCTCTGCTCGTGGCCTTTCTGCGGGGAGGCAGCCTGAGAAACCTGGCCAATTTCCACCTGGAATGGGGTTGGCTGGCAGGGCTGGCTCTGGCCATTCAGGTCATGGCCGTCTATGGGGTACCAGGGGATCGCTATCTCTATCTGCAAGGGGGGGCACTGGTTGCCTCGAGCCTGATGCTTTTGCCCGTGCTCTGGCGTAACCGGCGCTCCCCCGGCCTGGCCCTCATCGGGCTGGGCCTGGCGCTGAACTTGACGGTCATGGTGGCCAACGGTGGGTTCATGCCCATCACGCCGGAGGCGGTGGCCTGCATCGGGCACCAGCACCTGATCGTCCAGGTGGGTGGCGTGGAACGCATGAGCGGCTCCAAAGGCATTGTGTTGCCGAAAGAAGAAACGGCGCTATGGGTACTCTCGGACATCCTCATCCTCCCGCCCCCTTTTCCGCTGGCCAGCGCTTTCAGCCTGGGAGACGTTCTGGTCGCAATAGGAGCTTCCATATTGTTGCAGAGGGCTATGGTGGGTGCTTCTCTCCGGCCACCTGAGCTACGGCCGTCTTGACGGTCGTGAGATACAGTAGACCGACCGCAAAAGGTGACTGACCGCTGCAAAAACTCACCGCAGAGACGCCGAGGGTGGAGTTTCGCAACCCCGCCTCTGCGTTTCTGCGGTGCAAAGACCTTTGTGCAGAGAATTCATTATAGGGAGCTTTCAGGCGGGACCAGGGCCTGATGGCGGCTACTGAGACCGGGAGGTAAGGAGATGACAAAGATGCGAACGCTCAAGACAGACCGGCCCTCTTTATTTGGTGTCTCAACGGCTCGCCCGGGTGTTTCCATTGAGCCTGTGGGCCGGGTGTCTCGACCGAGCCCGCAGCCCGGGACTCGGTCTGAAGACACCAGATCCTCAACTCAGGGATTCCTCGCCGGAGCCTCGCTGAGATCCGAGCCCGGTACAATCTCTGAGCAGGGTGCCTCTGCCGGTGCTCCAAGAGCCAGCCTGGTGGAAGGCACTGTCTCTGCCAGGGGCATTTCTCATTTTCGACTGAACAGCCCCCTCAGCCAAAGGGGAGACAAAGAAACGAAGCTCTATTGTCTCAAGCCCAGTTGGGCTCGCATGATGGACTTCTGGCTTGGGGGCTACCACAATTTCGCCGTGGACCGTCTTGCAGCCAGGCAGGTGGAGGCCACCTGCCCGGACGCTCCCGAATTTTGGCGTGAGCAGAGGCGCTTCTTGCAACGCGCAGTGGCCCACATGGCCCGGGAACTGGGCCTGGACCAATTCATCGGCTTCGGTTCGGGTCTGCCGACCAGAGGCAACATCCATGAGGTCGTCCAGGCCATCAACTCTGCCGCCAAAGTCATCTACTCCGACGCGAACTTTACCTGTGTCGCTCAGGCGCGGGACATTTTGAACGGCAACCCCACCGTCGCCTACGAGCAGTGCGATGCCGCTGAACCTGGCGAGCTCCTTTATGCCCCGGTGACATCTCAGATGTTCGGCAACAACCATCGGGTGGGCATTGGCTTCAGCGGCCTGAGCCATTTATTGTCCGATGAGGAGCTGGCCAGGAGTTTTGCGACCCTTTACGAATGGGCAGCCGAAGGCAGTTGCATGGCCGTTGTGGCCATCAGTCGGAGGGTAGAGAGATTCCCCAAGTTGAAGCAAGTTCTGGTCAGAGAGGGTATGTCTTTCTTCCCCCGTTCAGAGCAGGAGATGCAGGCACTGCTTGGACCGTGGCAGTTGACGGAGCATGGGATAGCCACCGGCCCCTATTGGGGACTGTCGGAAGGGACTATCAGAGTGAAAGAGGTGATAGCTGAAACCAGCTTTAGTTTCCTTGTCCGC
>JBBIJG010000330.1:0-3954 GCA_037446095.1 Caldilineae bacterium | reverse complement strand
TGTCTTCTCAACACCTTTCACCAAAATCGGAACAGTCACTAACGATTTTTCCAGGTCGGGCTGCGTTTCTCCAGGAAGGCGGCCAACCCTTCGTGGGCGTCCTCGGTTTTCATCAGGTCACCCAGGTAGAGGGCTTCGACTTGGGCCAGGGCCTCGGCGAAGCTGAGGCCCAAGCCCTGGTAGACGGCCCGTTTGTTCAGGCGCAAGATGGCAGCGGAGAGGCCGGTCAGCTTGCCGATGAACTCTGCGGTGGCTGCTTCCAGTTCTTCGGGGGGCACGACCTTGTTGATCAGGCCGATGCGCTCGGCTTCCGGGGCTCGGATTTCCTCACCGGTGAGGAGCATTTCCAGGGCCTTGGGCCGGCCAATGAGGCGCGGGAGGAGGACCGCTGCGACAGGGGCCAGGACCCCCACCTTGATCTCCGGCTGGCCGATTTTGGCCCGTTCCGAGGCGATGATCAGGTCACAGGCCATAGCCAGCTCACAGCCGCCGCCCAGCGCTGCGCCGTTAAGCACAGCCAGGGTAGGGATTTCCAGCTTTTGGAGGAGGCGAAAGATGCCGTGGAAGACGGCGATCATTTCTTCCACCTTGTCAGCCGTGTGGTCGGCCACGTCCACTCCCACTGAAAAAGCCTTACCGCTGCCGGTGAAAACCAGGACCTTGGTCTCCCGGTCATCCAGCAGACTCTCCAGCGCCGAGGTGATCTCGCGCATCATGGCAATGGTCATCCAATTGTAGGGTGGTTGGTTGAGGGTGATTTTGGCTACGCCATTGCTCTTCTCAAAGATAATGTTTTGGAATTTGGAATTCACCTGGCACCTCCTACATCTAGAGGTACTGCCCCCCATCTACTTTGATGACCTCGCCGGTGATGTGGCGGGCTTTCTCCGTGCAGAGGAAAGTGACCACATAGGCCACTTCCTCTGGTTTACCCAATCGTCCTAAGAGGATTTCAGCCAGAGCCATCTCTTTGACTTTTTCAGGGGCTTCTTTCACCATATCGGTCTCGATCAGCCCAGGAGCCACAGCGTTGACGTTGATGTTGGAGCGGCCCAACTCACGGGCCAGGGCTTTGGTCAGGCCAATGACTCCGGCTTTGGCTGCTGAGTAGTTGGTCTGGCCAAACTTGCCGCGCAGGCCATTGATCGAGGTAATGTTGACAATCTTGCCCGCGTTCTGCGCCCGAAAGATGGGCACCACGGCGCGGATGTAGTTGAAACAACCTTTCAGGTCGGTGTTCACGACCTCATCCCATTCCTCCTCGGTCATTTTCCAGATGACGGCGTCGCGGTTGACGCCCGCATTGTTGACCAGGATGTCCAGACGACCCCACTCGTCCATCACCCGGTTCACTACCGCCTGGGCCGCTTCGAAATTGCTGACATCGGTCTGGATGGCCAATACCCGTCGGCCCAGCTCCTTGACCTGGTCAGCCACCTCCCCGGCGGCGGCCGCATTGCTCCGGTAGGTGAAAGCCACGTCGGCGCCGTTGGCGGCCAGGTCCAGGACAATGGCCCGTCCAATGCCCCGTCCCCCGCCGGTGACAATAGCCACTTTGCCTTCTAATTCCATTTTTCTTATAGCCTCCTTTCTTCGATATGGCTCTGAAAATCCGAAAGCAGAAACGGTCCCGGCAACGCCGGGACATCAAAGGTGAGGGCTGGCCAGCAGGCAGATGGACCTGCTGCCCCAGCCAACTCAGCCCGGTCCTTGTCGAGAGCGGGCAATAGTTGTATAATATTTGAGGACCGGAAAGGGAGACAAAGGTGTGGGCAGGATATGAGACAGGCCATTTTTTGCCTCGCCATCCAGGCTCCACTCATGTCATCGGAATGCCCGTCGCGATCGGCTCCCGATTGCCAGACTGGCAGTCTCCGGGGAAAGGGGAGGGAAACGTGGTTCCCATTTTGGATGAACATACTTTGGATTTCATAAGCCATAGCGCGGCGCAAACGCGGCGGCTGGGCGCTCGCCTGGGAGAACTGTTACGCAGTGGGGATGTGATTTGGCTGGAGGGAGAGCTGGGCACAGGCAAAACCTGTCTGGTACAAGGCATTGGGCAGGGCCTGAAAGTAACCGAGTCCATCACCAGCCCAACCTTCATCCTGGTCAACGAGTATCATCCTCCTCCCCCGAAGCCTGTCCTCTACCACATTGACCTGTACCGTCTGGACGATGCGGCCAAAGAAATAAACGATCTGGGCTTCGAGGATTATCTCTATGGCCAGGGGGTATGTGTGATCGAATGGGCCGACCGGGGCCGGGCTGCTCTCCCCGCCGAATGCCTCCGCATCTCTCTTCACCATATCAGCGAGACCAAACGCGGCATCCGTATGACAGCCGTAGGCGAACGCTATCAAAGGCTGCTGCAGGAATTCAAGAAAAGGGCCTTCGGCATTTAACGGCCCTTTCCACCTGGGCGGTCAGACCGCTTTTCCCCGCCAGAGAGCGTTCGGTAATTCATGCCGCACCCTTGCCTGGCAATAAATCGCCAAAGAAGCCCAAGCCCGCTGAAGCGGGACGATTTATCGTCGGGCGGGGCGGAGAGACGCAAGGCAATGGCCGCCTACTCTCCGCCATTGAAACGCAGAAGAAGCCCGGACCCGCGTCTTGGCGGGGAGGGCACAGGTGAAAGACTTCGAGGACGCCGGCAGTGTCCTTGCTCTCAAGCTGTTCTACTTTGGAGAGCCCATCCGCTTCGATTGCCTGACCACGTTAACGGCCTGGGGGCCTCTAGGATCATCCACGAGAGAGAACTCTACTCTGTCACCTTCGTAGGGGTTTCTGAAGCCATTGTCTACAATAGCCATATAGTGTACAAACACCTCCTCTATGCTTTCCACTTCTGGCTGAATGAACCCATAGCCTTTGGAGCTATCGAACCATTTGATGACACCGGTCATTCTCTCGCTCAAAAGGATATCCCTCCATAACTAATATAAAGTTACACCCAAAAAGCCAGACGAGACTGGGCAGGCACCGACTCGTTTGGCCTCAGGTCAAGGATTGTTCTGGATAACTGTGTAGACTTCTACTGCCTGGCCGTTACCCTCTTTCCTGCTCCCGATCCATGCAGGTTATGAGTATAGCACCTCTCAGGAATTCTGTCAACTATTCCTGGAAGGCCTGAAGACGAGTTCCTCTAACAAAAGTCTAACACTCTTCATATATTATTCTAATACGAAAGGGGTAAAATAAAGACGCAAAAATCAACGGAGGGTTAAAAGGTCAAAAGGATGAATCTGAACAAGTTTACCGAGAAAGCACAGGAAGCCATTTTTGAAGCCCAGGATTTGGCGACTCAATACAATCACAGTCAGATAGAGCCCGAGCATCTTCTGTTGTCCCTTTTGCAGCAGGCCGACGGTGTGGTGCCCCAGATTGTGCAGAAACTGGGGAGCAGCCCGCTGGCCCTGCAGCAAAGGCTGGAAAGCGAGCTGGCAGCTCGCCCTAAAGTCTATGGGGCCACGGCCCAGGTAGGCCTCTCACGGGCCTTGCAGGAGGTTCTACAGGCTGCGGAACGAGAAGCGGGACAGATGCGAGATGACTACATTTCCACTGAGCATCTGCTCATCGCCCTGACCGAGCCCCGAGCGGGGCAGGTGGCTCAATTCCTGGCTGCCTTGGGTATCACCAAGGATGCCATCCTGCGGGCGCTGACGAGCATCCGCGGCTCTCAGCGGGTGACCACTCCCACCCCGGAAAGCACTTATCAGGCTCTGGACAAGTATGGCCGCGATCTGACCCAGTTGGCCCGCCAGGGTAAGGTAGACCCGGTCATCGGACGCGATGAGGAGATCCGCCGCGTCATCCAGGTGCTCTCGCGGCGCACCAAGAACAACCCGGTCCTCATCGGCGAGCCGGGCGTGGGCAAGACGGCCATCGCCGAAGGGCTGGCCCAACGCATTGTGCGCGGCGATGTGCCCGAGGGCCTTAAGAACAAGCGCCTTGTGG
>JBBIJG010000329.1:0-3956 GCA_037446095.1 Caldilineae bacterium | reverse complement strand
TCAATTTCCACTGGAAATTGAGGCCGGTGAGTTTGTTCCATTCCTCCAGGGCAGGGACGATGTTGTTCCGCTGGCCGGAGTGGTGCATGATGGTGAAAGTATCACCCTCTTTGATCTTGCCGGCGGCCTTCAGGGCTTCGATCCCACTGAGGGCCCGCTCCTCCGGAGTGGCTCCTCGCACCGAAGGGGTTGGGGTGACCAGGACTTCCTTCACCACCTCTTTGGTGACCTCTACAGGCACCTCCTTGGTGACCACCACCGTCTCCACCACCTTCTCTGGAGTCGGTGCAGGCGCTGGTGTGGGGCCGCAGGCGGCCAGGAGACCACCTCCTAACAATACTCCGCCGGCTATCCCCCCTTGCCGCAGGAACTCGCGTCGGGTAAGACGTTTCCCTTTCAACAGTTCATCTGAGTCAGCCATCTTCATCCTCCTTGATTCTATGCAGGGGAATGATCCTTCATTCCCACGCGCTGGAGCATTGTCGCCAGGCTCTGTCCAGGCTCTGGCAGCAATCCTTCTCCTTAAAGATAATCTGCCGAGAGTTCTCCCTTCAACCACCTCCTTCCCCTTAGCCAAACGCTTTGCCCAAATGCTCCTTTTCGACCACCTCCTTGCCATCTGTCGTAGTCATACACGAAACGGCATGGAGCGTTGTCATCCACTGTTTACAGCCGCCCGAACTCTTTCAGGAGTTCCTCTACGGTCTTGCCTTCTTTGATCCGCTTTCTGGTCTCCTCTTCTTTGGCTGCCTGAGCGCGCGCCCTGGCCAGAACCTCTCCCGCTTCTTCCTGGGACACAACCACCACCCCAATCTCATCGGCCAAGACGATGTCACCCGGGTTGACCGGCACGCCGCCACAGGTGATGGGCACGTTAACTTCAATGGGTTCCATGCGTCCCGAGTAAGGAGAGTGGGTCGAGCGAGGGACGATGGCCCTGGTGCAGATAGGGAAGCCCAAAGCTTTGATCTCATCGGTGTCGCGGATAGCGCCATCAACGACGGCGCCCACCACCCCTTTCTGCTGGCAGAGGCCAGCCATCAGGCCGCCCCAGATGGAGGTTTCCGTTTCGCCGCAGGCATCCACGACGATGACATCACCTTCGCCGGCCACCTTGAGGGCATCGAGGCAGTCCACCAGATCGCCCGGATAGAGCTTGACCGTCAGAGCCACTCCCACAAAACGGACGTCGGTGATGGGTTTGATGGCGCTGTGCATCACCCCGGCGCGCTCCTGGGCATCGGCCACGACACAAGAAGGGCTGAAAATCTGGAGCAGGTCCCTGAAACCTTGTACTATCTCGGGATCAGGCTGCTTCTCTCGCTGGTTGATGACTTTCCTCATGGTGCCTCCTTGTCATGACCATTTTGGCTTTCCCGGTATCCCAGCCGGGCGGAGATGGCGCGAGCAGTCTGTTGCACCTTGTTGATGAGCGAGGGGTTCATCATGACGGGACTCATACGATGGGCGGTTCCTGACACGCTGATGGCGGCCACCACTTTGCCGCTGAAATCACGCACCGGCGCGGCGATGCAGCGTATTTCCGGTTCGTGCTCGCCCAGGTCAAAGGCGTATCCCTGGCGGCGTATCTCTTGAAGATGCTCTATGAGCTCATCGAGGTGGGTGATGGTCTTGTCGCTAAACCTCTTAAGCCCTTTTTCGCCATAATAGGCTCGCACTAATTCGACCGGGGTGTAAGCCAAAAGCACTTTGCCCAGCCCGGTACAATAGGCCGGAGCTCTACCTCCCACGCGGGATGACATCAGTCCCACCGCATGGAGGCCCTCCAGCTTCTCCAGATAGACCACTTCCATCTGGTCCATCACGGCCAGATGAACTGTCTCGGTGGTCTCGTCCCTCAGTTTCTCCAATTCTGGCAATGCTTCTCGACGGATGTCACTGCTGGCCAGATAAGCCCGGGCCAGTTCCAGACAGGCCAGCCCCAGACTGTAGCTCCCCGATTCCTCGTCCCGTTGCACGAAGTTATGATACGAGAGGGTCGCCAGCAATCGGAAAGTGGTGCTGTTACTCATCCCGACGGCTTCGCTCAATTGGGTCAGGGTGCGCGGTGTGCCGTCGGATAAGGCGGAAAGGATTCGGATGGCCCGGTCCAGAACCCGGACGTTGTAGCGATTGGTCTTTGCTGGTTTCACCCCTTAAGCCACCACGTCATAAACTTTCAAAGAACTGCCGTTGTACAGGGCCTTGATTTTGGGTTGCAGGGCTTGGTGCTGTTCGGAGTTGCGCCAGTTGGCTGCCGTTTCCGGCGACTCAAAGCGGATCACCATCTGATACTGGGTGGGGTCTTCTTGTTCTCGCAGCAGTTCCACCTTGACAAAGCCCGGCATACGGGACATGGCTGGCCTGTACTCTTCGACGAAAAGACGCTCAAAAGCCTGTTCCTTGCCTGGCAGGACATTAAAGGTCACATGTCGCTCGATCATCTCAGACTTCCTCAGGCTGCCCGGCCCTTGGCCACTTCCTGGCAGAAGCGGCGGGCTCGCTCGGTGAGGGCGGCAAAGTCGCCGGCTTCGAGCAGCTTCTGGTTGACCAGGGCGCTGCCTACTCCCACCGCCTCAGCCCCGGCGCGGATAAAATCGGCGGTATTGTCCAGCTCCACGCCTCCTACCGGCACCAGCTTGATCTGGGGCAGGGGGCCTTTTAGGGCCTTGATGTAGTCGGGGCCACCAACGCTGGCCGGGAAGACCTTGACCATATCGGCCCCCGCTTCCCAGGCGGTCAGGATTTCGGTGGGGGTATAGGCCCCCGGCACCACCGGTATGGCATAGCGGTGACAGATTGCGATGGTTTGCAGGTTCAGGGTGGGGCAGACTACAAATTGGGCCCCGGCCAGGATGGCTGCCCGGGCGCTTTCCGGATCGAGCACGGAGCCGGCACCGAACAGCACATCGGAGCCGTAGCGCTCGGTGGCCTGCCGGATCACATCCAGCGCGCCGGGGGTGGTCATGGTCACCTCAATGGCCTGCACCCCCCCGGCTTTGATGGCATCAGCCGCCGCCAGAAGCTGGTCAGAACTTTTGGCCCGCATGATAGCTATCACGCCGGTTTTCTGGATTAATTCCATCATTTCTCTTTTATCCATAGCCTTTCTCCTGTTTTTGCTCGTGATGCTCCTTCGCTTCGCTAAGGATGGAAATTTGTAATCCGCCGCTTGGCCACCGATCGCAAATTCAGGGGGGCGAATTACCTAACGGATTGTGCGCCGACCGCCGCCGGCGACATCGGCTTTCATCAGCGCCTGCACTTCCGCTTTGGTGATGATAGGCAAGTCGAACATCAGAGTTTGTTTGAGCCGGGTCGCCGCGTCACCGACCAGCACACCCTTTTCAAGGCCCGAGGCGGTGTCGGTTTCGGTCAGCAGACCGTAGTAGAAGCCCCCGTTCCAGGTATCGCCGCCCCCTAGCCGGTCCCATAGGGTGATGGAGTAGATGGCCGGAGAGCGGAAGAAATGGCCTTCATTGTCCAAAGCAGCGCTTTCCCAACGATGTTGCTCGAAGGAATCGGGGTAGCGGATGGTGACCCCTACGATGCGGACCTTAAACCGCTGGAGCAACTCGTGCATGAAAGCTTTGAGGTCTTCATCTTCGATGACACCGAGCTCCCCTTTGTCAATTTCCTCGGCGCTATGCCGGCCATAGCTCAGGCCGTAGATTTTGGCCATGTCTTCGATGGTGGTGATGAGCACGTCAACGTGGTCGGTGAGGAGAGGGGTCATCACAGCCCGGCACTGCTCTACGGTCCACAGAGTGCCCCGGTAGTTGAAGTCCAACCCCACCAGACAATCCTCCGGTTTGGCGGCGACAGCCTCGTGAAAGGCTTCCAACAGGTAGTTGCGTGCATAGCCGCTGTGGGTGCTCAGGCCGAAGGAGATGCCCGACGTGTGAAAGAGCCTGGCGTCTTTCAAAGCAGCTTTCCAATCCACGTCGCCCTGGCCC
>JBBIJG010000328.1:0-3958 GCA_037446095.1 Caldilineae bacterium | reverse complement strand
CTCGAAGGACAGGCTGAGCCTGGTCTCGCACACCGCTGGCTGGATGCCCGGATACATCTGATGGATGTCCGGCAAGAGGTCGTAGACGGAGTGCATCTCGGAGGGCTTGTTGAGAACAGCCTGGCGGGTTTTGGGCACTACTTCCAAAACGTGACCTTCTCTGTCCAGCAAAGGGAAGAAAGTGACATTGGTGCCGTCTACTTTCTGGCGCAGGAGCACCCGGTCATAGCCTGTAGGCAGGACGATGTCGTCAGGGGAGACGTTCTCCAGGTCAATCTCCTTGTCGTGCCGATAGGGGTAGTGGATCTTGGGGATGCCGTAGACGAACTGCCCGGTCTCCTCCCCATCCACCCTCTCGATGAGCAGCGCTCCCAGCCGGTGGTCCCGTTCCACAGACATCCAGGCCGTCACCTGGCGTCTCTGGGGAGAGATAAAGTTGTAAGGACGAATGTCGCCCAGGATGGGGTGTTTACGCATCTCTTAACCCAATTAAGCCGTTTTGATGGCTTCCTCACGGCTAATCTCCCCACGCAAGCAAGTAGTGGCCCCAAATGTATCACCTTGGTTGCTGCAGTCCAACTTGAAAGGCCATTGTCATCACTTCAGTCTCGTTTATAGGTCTCTCGGACCAGTGTTTCCAGATGCTTTTTAGCTCCTTCACGCCTCATCTTTGACAGCACCACGATGGCCGAAGAAGCAGCCGCTTTGCCCTGAGCCACGGCGTCGGGCACGTCCTTGGGCCCCTGACAACACCCGGCCAGGTAGATGCCCTCCACGCCCGTCTCGGTGGGATGCAGCTTGGGATGGGCTTCCTGGAAAAAGCCGTCAGGGGAAAGGGAAATCCCCAACAGGTCGGCCAGGGCCTGGGCATCGGCTCTGGGTCTAATCCCCACTGCCAGTACCACCAGGTCGGCTTCCACCTCCAGGGGCTCACTCAGCAGGGTGTCCTCTGCTCTGACAATCAGCTTATCGCCTCTTTTATAGATTTCGGAGGGGTTCCCCCGTCGGTAGCGGGCTCCCTCCAGCCTGACCCGGTCGTAGAATTCCTCGAAGCCTTTGCCGAAAGCCCGCATGTCCATGTAAAAGACGGTGATGTTGGCTTCGGGCAGCTTTTCCCGTACCAGGTGAGCCTGCTTGGCCGTGTACATGCAGCACACCCGCGAGCAGTATTCGTGACCCAGGTTCTTGTCGCGGGAGCCCACACAGTGGATGAACACCACGTCCCTGGGCTCCCGGCCGTTGACGAGGATCTGGCCCTGGGTGGGACCGGAGGCAGAGGAGAGCCGCTCGAACTCCAGGCCGGTGATGACGTTGGGGTAGACGCCGTAGGCGAATTCAGGCTTGAGCCGGGGGTCGAAGGGGTCAAAGCCGGTGGCCACGATGACGGCCCCCACGTGCAAATCCACCAACTCCTCTTTCATCTCGAAGTCAATAGCCCCGCGCTCGCAGGCCTTTTCGCACTTGCGGCCACATTTGCCCTTGGTCAGATAGAGGCAGGTTTTCTCGTCAATGACGGCCTTGAGGGGCACAGCCTGGGGAAAGGGGATGTAGGCGGCGCTGCGCATGGCCACACCCGCGTTAAATTCGGAGGGCACTTTTTTCCAGACGCAGGCTTCGACGCACAGCCCACAGCCGGTGCACAGCTCCTCGTGGACATAACGGGGCTTCTTTTTGACCCTGACCCGAAAGTCGCCCACCTGCCCCTGGAAATCAACCACCTCGCTGTAGGTGAGAAGCTCGATGTTGGGATGGCGTCCGGCATCCACCATCTTGGGGGTCAGGATGCAGGACGAGCAATCCAGGGTGGGGAAGGTCTTGTCCAGTTGAGCCATGCGCCCGCCGATGGTTGGCTCCCTTTCCACCAGGTACACCTTGAAGCCGGCATCGGCGATGTCCAGCGCCGCCTGGATGCCGGCTATGCCTGCCCCAATGACCAGGGCGGCTGGCTCTCTCGTCTCCACGCTCGTTATCCTTCTCTTTCCCCCAGCTCGGTCAACTCGTCCTCGCGGAAGGTGGCCACCGGCACCTCTTCTTCCAGGCTCCGCCCTGGGTGATAGTCAAAGATAGCCTGGGTCTCCTGTCCCACCGCGCGGAAGATGAGGGCCACCGGCAGTTCGCTAGGGCAGGCGCTCTCGCACAGGCCGCAGCCGACACAAGAGGTGGACATGTGGTTGAGGCGGGTCAGGTGGAAGAGCAGGGTGTCAGTCGGCAGGCGGATGGACCCCTTGCGCTCGGCCCAGCGGAAGTATTGAGGCGAAGCGTGGTCAAAGGTCGGGGTGCGGAAGATGCACTCCTTGCAATAGCAAATCGGGCAGGCCCCCATGCAGTTATAGCAACGGATGCAGGTCGAAAACTCGGCCAGCAGGCCGTCCATGTCGGTGACCCGCTCGCGGAAGGCGGCAAACATCCGGTCGCGCTCCGCCGTCCGCCCGGCGATCAAACGCTCGATGAGCTCTGGCCGCCTGGCGGGGGGCTCTGCTGCTTCCAGGCCCAGCTTTTCCGCCAGGGCGTCGCTGGCCTCGATGAGAATTTGCCGGCCGGGGTCCACCCCGAAGAAGCCGATGATAACGTCAGGACGGTACACGTCAGGGCCGCCGGGAACCGGTTTCTCGCACATGCGGCAGGCGGCCCGGAGCTGATAGCCCTTTGCGGCGGATTCCAAATCCGCCGCGAGCAAATTCTTCAGCTGGCCTGCGGCAACCGCGGCCAGCACCTCGGCCGTGGGGTCCACCCCGGCCTCGATCAGTCTGGCATAGTCTGTCACCTCGTAGGTGCCCAGGCAGTCCACGCCGATGAGGATCACCTTGTCCAGGCTGGCCTGTTGCAGCTTGACCAGTTCGACGACCGCCCGCAGCTCACAGGAGCGCAGCACAGCCGCCAGACGCTCGCCGTGCTCCGTGGCCGTCACCTTCGACAGAGCCGTGGCGGCAGCGACCGGCATCACCGGAGCGATGGGATCCACCCCGGCCAGCCTGGCCGGGTCCCGTATCAGGGTGGGGACCACGTTGTTGCCGGTCGGCAGTTTCTGAGGGACCAGCAAAGCATCAACAATATCCTCGCTCAGCAACCGGCCCAGGAAATTCTGCAACGCTCCCAGGGTGTCACCCTCAGCGACTTCGAGATAGGCTGTGATGCTCATATCGCTCCTACTCCCTTCAATGGATTGGGTCCCAGCTCTTTCAATTTGGCGACCATCTCGGTCACGGTGTCGGCGAAGTAGCGGCCTTCGCTGGCGCTGATCCAGCGCAGCCAGACCCGCTCCGGCTCAAAGCCCATCTGTTTCAGGATGCTCTGGAGGATGGCCACCCGGCGGCGGGCCTTGTAGTTGCCGCTCTGGTAATGGCAGTCACCGGGGTGGCAGCCGCCGATGAGGACGCCGTCGGCTCCTTCCAGCAGAGCCTTGAGGACATAGACCGGGTCCAGCGCCCCACTGCACATCAGGCGGATGATGCGGATGTTGGGAGGGTACTGGATACGCGAGGTGCCGGCCAGGTCGGCTCCGGCATAGGTGCACCAGTTGCAGAAAAAGCCAATGATACGGGGTTCAAAGTCATCCATGAAAACTCTCCTTACATTGCTGCATCAATCATGGCCATCAGTTGGCGTGGTTCAAAGGCCTTTTGTTGGGTCGCTTTGTTGGGGCAGACCATGGCACAGTTGCCGCAGCCCTGGCAGAGGACCTCTATCACCTGGGCCACGCGGTTCTCATAGTCCATGACCCGCGCCCCGTAGGGGCAGATGGACACGCACAGCCCGCAAAAGCTGCACAAACGCTTGTTGACGGTCACGATTTCCGGCCTGTCCGTGAACTCGGCCGGGGCCAGGAGAGCGGCGGCGCGCATGGCTGCACCGCCGGCCTGGGCGATGGTCTCGTCCAAGAAGCGGGGGCTGTGGGCTAACCCGCAGAGAAAGATGCCCGCTTTGGTGAAATCTAACGGGCGCATCTTGGGATGGTCCT
>JBBIJG010000327.1:3371-3969 GCA_037446095.1 Caldilineae bacterium | reverse complement strand
CGTTCCTGGATAACGTAACCATCGTGGTGCTGGTTGTGCCGGTGACCTTGTTCGTGGCCGCCAGTCTCAGGGTCAGCCCATTGCCCTTCCTCATCGCTGAGATCCTGGCTGTCAACATCGGCGGTACAGCTACCCTGATCGGCGACCCGCCGAACGTCCTCATCGGCAGCGCAGCCGACATAGACTTTCTCACCTTCTTCATTCACATGGGACCCATCGCCTTGTTGATTTTGGCAGCCTTCATCGGCCTGGCCTGGTTTCTATTCAGGGGCGATCTGCAGACCGAGCGAGGCCGCACATTGGACATCGAGGCCCTGGAAGCGGCGGAGTTGATCACCGATGCGCCCCTACTGCGCAAGGGTCTGGTTGTCATGGCTGGCGTGATCCTGGGCTTTCTGGTCCACGGTGCCTTGCACCTTGAGCCGGCCACGATTGCTCTGACCGGTGCCACCATCTTGCTGCTGTGGGGGCACAACGACCCCCATCACGTGCTACGGGAGATAGAGTGGACGACCCTTTTCTTCTTCGTCGGCCTGTTCATTATTGTGGAGGCAGTGGTGCGGGTAGGGATCATCGAAGCGGTGGCCCATGCCGCGCT
>JBBIJG010000327.1:2869-3336 GCA_037446095.1 Caldilineae bacterium | reverse complement strand
GAGCTCGCTGCTGCTGCTGTGGCTGTCGGCTATTGCCTCCGGCCTCGTAGACAACATTCCCTATACGGCGACTTTGATCCCTGTGGTGAAGAGTCTGGGGCAGGCTATGCCGGTGGAACCGTTGTGGTGGTCGCTGGCGTTGGGGGCCTGTCTGGGGGGTAACGCCACGCTGGTCGGCGCTTCGGCCAACGTGGTCGTGGCCAGCCTAGCCGAACGAAGCGGCCATCCCATCAGCTTCAGACATTTCCTGAGCTATGGACTGCTCACTACAGCCATGTCATTGTTGTTAGCCACAGGGTACGTCTGGCTGCGTTACCTGTAACCAAGAGGCCACCTGTGGCCGAGCCCTTGCAGGAGCCTGCTGCGGTCTTTCGCCGAGGGTCTCCTGACCGAGGCGAGGGCAGGCTCGGTGAGGACACCTTCGCCCAGTGTGGCCTTGACCCCTCCCCGCGTCGGGGGGCCGGGCA
>JBBIJG010000327.1:0-2832 GCA_037446095.1 Caldilineae bacterium | reverse complement strand
GGGGGAAGGGCCGGGGATGGGGGCCTACCTCCTGGCCAAGGCGGAGGGAGCTTGGAGGACACCTTCGCCCAGCGTAGGGGATGGCTGCGCTCTCAGAGGCTCATTCTGGCGGGGGTACCAGCCGCGCACCCGGCGGCGGGGAGTAGCTCTTCACCCATTCTTCGAACCACTCGCGGTCCAGCCACTGGATCAGCGTCACTAGGCGATCTTCTCTCTGGTTGAGGATATTGCGGAGCTCGCAGGCTTGTCGGTGACACTCTTCGAGGGCCTGGTCCATTTCGGCGTAGGTGAGTTCACCAGCTCTCCACTTTTCCATCTTGTCGCACATAGGGTCCATTAACCGCTGCCAACGATAGTGGCGGTAATCCTCAACCAGTTTTTCCTCCCACCACTGTGCGGAAGTCCGGGGCGATTTCTCATTCTGGTCCATGTTTGCACCTCCCCTGCAAAGGTAGGGCAAATTTCAAATTTGCCCTACGGCCACGTATTTTCATCCCTCGTGGCGGCAGCCCACTGCCATGAATAACTCCCTGGACGGATAGGCCGCCTACAGGATCAAGGCCTCGGCCACGAGGTCAACTACTCCTTTGATCTCGATGCCTAGTTCATAATGCTCGTTCAGGTCTCTCAACTGGGTCTTGCAGTTTTCGCAGGCGGTGACTACCCACCGGGCACCACTACGGCGGATTTGCTCTGCCTTCGGCCGCCCCGCTTGCATCCGCACCCCTTTCATTTCGTCCGCCGCCGCGATCAGCCCTCCGCCACCACCACAGCACCAGTTCAGGGCCCGGTTGGGGGTAAGCTCGCGGAAGTCCGTGGAGATCGCTCTGAGCAACATGCGCGGCTCCTCATAGATTCCTCCATTCCTTCCCAGGTTGCAGGGGTCGTGGTAAGTGAGCGGCAGGTCAAAAGCGCCGGACCGCAGGCGGATTTTGTCCTCCTGCAGGTAGGAGGCGACCAACTGCACGATGCTGATCCGTTCCATGTCGGCAACCTCTTCCCCAAACCAGCTCTCAAAGTAGTGGAGCAGTGTCCGCGTGGCATGGCCGCACTCCGGGTACACGATGGCTCTGACGCCAAGGCGGCGGGCCTCCTCAACAATGTAACGGGCCGCTTGTTTGGCTTTGGCCATGTCCCCGACGAAATAGGAATGGTTAGTGGCGGTGAACAGACTCAGGGTCCAGTCCTCCCCGGCAGCGTGGAAAATCTTGGCCACCGGGATGATGGCGTGTTCCCCAACGAGCGGGACATACAAAACCCGCGCCTTTTCTTTCTCCACAGGGAGCTGGAGGCCGGGAGCGATCTCCTGCTGCAGTCGCTTCTCCAGTGCTTGCACCTGTTCCAGGTAGAACTCTTTAATAGCGTCAATGATCTCGCCCTTGCCGACTTCTGCGTTGCCGATCTCGGCAATCATCTCCGGGCCCAACCCCTCTTGGAGCAGGGAGAACCGCCCCGCACTCACCAGCAGGGCCGTGTCCAGGTTGAAAGGGCAAAAGACGGCACAACGGCGGCAGCCGGTGCACTCCCACATGGCCCGTTGGAGTTCACCGACCATCCTTGCATCTTGTCCCCAGAACTCACGGTACCAGTCCAAGGGGAGTTTGTGGCCAGAGTCTCCCGATTGAGTCAGTTTCTTGACCAGCATCATCCGGTAAGCGGGGATGTGGGCTGGGTCTTTGGACTCGACATAAAAATGACAGGCGTCAATGCAGGCTCCACACCGCACGCAGATGTCTTCGTAGTATTGCAAAGGCCGGCTGGTGTGCCGGCGAATGGTGGCGAGAAATTGATTGAGCATGGTGCCCTCCTTAGTTCCTGGCGACCATCTTGGATAGCACGGCGCCGATAGTGTGGCTCAGCTTGCTGAAAGGGAAATACACCATCAGAAATTGGACCAAAGCAAAGTGATAGATGAAAGCCGCGCCGGTGCTTACCGGAGCCGGCTGCCAGCGAAAGGAGGCCAGGCCCCCAAAAAAGCGATGCAGTTCGCGCACGTCTACCTCTTGCAGAAGGCGCATGTGGAATCCGGTGACGGCGATCCCCAGCAAGAGGAACAGCACCAGGAAATCCTCCGGTGTGGAAAGCCACTTGACCGCCCCACTCCAGCGGCGGGCCAGCAGGTAGAAGAGCGGAAGCGCGAACAACGTCCCGGCTATGGTCCCGGCTACAGCCGAAAACAGATGCTGCTGTTCTTCCCCCCATTGCAAGAGGCCCCAAAGGAAATAGAAATCGGTGAAAGCCCGGATGTGTCCTACCAGTACAAGGAGCAGCCCCAGGTGCATGGTGAATCCCCCGACCCACAAGGGCTTGTTCACCTTCAGGAGCCCCTTCAGAGTGAACATGTCCACCAGGGCATCCACCAGCCGCCCCAGGCGGCTTTGTGGACGGGGGAACAGGGAGAGATGGGCAGTCACCGGGCTCTTTTGCTGCCAGCGGTAAAGCTGATAAGCTATTCCTCCCACAAAGACAACCAGGGCGATATATGGAGTGATGTAGTAGAAGGGAAACGCAATATATTCCATTGGCCCATTCTCCTTGCTGGAGGTGCGACGCACTTCAAAAGTGCGTCGCACCTGCTTCGATCACTTGAGACGGCGGATGTAAAACTTGAAAACCCCTTCGTCTTTTTCCATCTTCACCAACTCGTTGCCCATGCTTTTGCACCAACCCTGGATATCGGCCATAGAGGCCGGGTCCGTAGCGAGCACTTCCAGGATGTCACCCACGGGAATGCTCTTGATCTCCTGACTGGTTTTGACTACCGGCATCGGGCACTGCAACCCTCGCGCGTCCAGGGTCTTGACCGGGGTAATTTCCTCCATTTGCCTTTTA
>JBBIJG010000326.1:3231-3974 GCA_037446095.1 Caldilineae bacterium | reverse complement strand
GAAGCCGCCCGCCCCACGCTTTCTGCGCCAGCCCAAACTGCCAACAGGCACTGTCTTTTGGGGCCCAATCAACCTTAAAATTTTCCGGAGGTACTAGACAAAAAAGCAAAAGTGGTGTATAATAACAATTAAGTGGCGGAAAGTGGAAAAAATGGGAAAAAGGTGGGGCTTGTAGGCCCCATTTTTCCTTAAGGCGGCCCCAAAGTGGGAGAGAAGAACAAATGTTCAGCGGGGAGTTCGAACACACCATAGACGACAAAGGCAGGCTGACTATCCCCGTCAAATTCCGTGAAGCACTGGCCGAAGGGATGTTTGTCATCCGAGGTCTGGACGGTTGTCTGTTCGTTTACCCCCCGGATAAGTGGCAGGAACTGGCCGAGAAAGTGGCTGCTCTCCCTCTCGCCCAAGAGAACGCTCGCTACTTCAGTCGTCTGGTCTACTCCGGCTCAGAATGCAAGCTGGACAGGCAGGGGCGCATTCTGCTGCCCGCCCCCCTTCGTCAACACGCCGGCATTGAAAGCGAGGTGGTCATTGTGGGGGTCGACTCGCGGTTAGAGATCTGGAGCAAGGAACGCTGGCAGGAAGTTACGGCTAAACTGGAAAAAGAGGGGGCAGCGTTCGCTGAGCAGTTGGCCGGCCTGGGAATTTAGAGATGGTCAGACCAGGTGAGCCAACTCACATTCCTGTTCTTTACCAAGAGGTTCTGCAAGGCTTGCAGGTCAAACCAGGTGGATGTTACATTG
>JBBIJG010000326.1:0-3192 GCA_037446095.1 Caldilineae bacterium | reverse complement strand
CATGCCTGGGGCATTCTCAAGGGGTCGAGCCCCACCGGTCGGCTGCTGGGTATTGACGCTGACCCGGCGGCCATTGCCATTTCTGCGGAGCGTTTGGCCGAATACGGCGCGCGGGTCACCCTGGTCAATGCCAACTTTGTCCAATTGGCGGAAATTGCCTCTCGCTATGGGTTCCGCCCGGCCGAGGGCATTCTTCTTGACCTGGGGCTTTCCTCACTCCAACTGGCCCATGGAGAGAGGGGCTTTTCTTTTCAGTTGGAAGGCCCTCTGGATATGCGCTTTAACCCTCATGAAGGGCAACCAGCTTCAGAATGGGTCAACAGGCTTTCCCTTTCGGAGTTGGCCGACATCCTGCACCGTTATGGAGAAGAGCACCGGGCCCAATGCATCGCCCAGGCCATCGTGGCCGCCCGCCCAATCCACACCACCCGCCAGTTGGCTGAGGTCGTGGCCAGAGCCGTCGGTCGCAGAGGGAAGATACACCCCGCCACCAGGACTTTTCAGGCTCTGCGTATTGCAGTAAACGACGAACTGACAGCACTCGCTCAGGCTCTGCCCCAGGCAGTGGAACTCCTCGCTCCACAGGGACGCCTGGCCGTCATTGCCTACCATTCCCTGGAGGATCGCCTGGTCAAACAGTTCTATCATCAGGAGGCCCAGGACTGCATCTGCCCACCCGAAGTGCTGGTCTGCCGTTGTCATCACCGAGCCACATTGGAGATCATCACCCGGAAGCCCATCACACCGTCGGAGCAGGAATTGCAGGCCAATCCTCGCTGCCGCAGCGCCAGGCTGCGCATTGCTGCTCGCCTGAGCAGCGGCTGAAGCGCTCAAATTATCTGAAGAGGGACTTTCAATGATCACCGGCCGTTCGAGTTCACTTTCCCATCACCTCAGAGGTAGCTCCGTGGAAAGCCCGACAGAGAAAGGCCGAGAGGGCTTCGAGGCCAAGACGGCGGTCGGTTACCTCCTGATCCTGATTCTGGTCAGCCTGATCGGCTGGCTCTACCTGACTCAGGCCAGCCAGGTGACCACAACGGGCTACCGGATCTACGAGTTGGAAAGGGAAAGAGCCCGCCTCCAGCGGGAGAATGCCCAATTGATGCTGGAGATTGCAGAACTGGAGAGGATGGAGGTTGTCGAGGCCAGAGCCAGGCAATTGGGGTTTGTGCCCCCCACGCAGGTAAAGTACCTGACGGTAGCCGACTACCCGGCCGGCTCTCCTGCTCAAGAGCAGGACCTCGCTACTTTGGGCGGGGAGGGACAGGCATGGGACTCTTCGCCCCCAAAAGGGAACTCAGGTGAAGAGACCAAGGCGGTCGCGCCAGCTGGTTGGTGGGAGAAACTGAGCTCTCAGTTTAACCTCTGGGTCACCGTTCAACCCAGCTCAGCCGGAGGTACACCCTAAGGAGCCAGGATGTCCGCTGAAGAGTCGGAGGGCAAACCCCTGCGTCGTATCACTTTCCTGTCGGCTGTGCTGTTTGCTTTTATGCTGATTAATGTGGGCCAGCTTTTCCGGTGGCAGGTTCTGGAGTACGATCAGTTGGTCAGCATGGCCAGGGCGGAACACGACTCGTATATGGAGATTACCCCTTTGCGTGGGGTGATCCGAGACCGCCATGGGCACATCCTGGCCCTCGACGTTTTTGAATTCGAGGTCACCGCCGCCCCTCCGATGATCACCCTCCCTGAGGAGCTGGCTGACCGCCTAGCACCTTTGTTGGGTCAACCCCGGAGCCAAATTCTGGGCTTGTTGAAATCGGATCAGCCCTATGTGAGGTTAGCCAGGCGTGTCCCGCAGGAAGTGGGCGAGACCATCGGGTCTTGGGGTGTGAGGGGTATCCAGGTAGAGCCGAGGCCAAAAAGAGTGTGTCCTGAAACCAGCTTGGCCGCCCACATTCTGGGGTTTGTGAACGAAACGCACAACGGCTATTACGGTGTGGAAGGCTACTACAACCAGGTTCTGAAGGGCCAGACCGGAGAGGGCCAGGGGGAACGGGACCCGCTGGGGAATTATATTCCCATCGGTTTCTACCGTATGGCTCCGCCTAAGAAGGGACAAGACCTGGTCTTGACCATTGACCGGACCATCCAGTACATGGTGGAGAGGGAGCTGGAGAGGGCCATCACTAGGTACGGAGCCGAAAGCGGCACCATCATCGTCATGGAACCCAAAACGGGACGCATCCTGGCCATGGCCAGCTACCCCTCTTATGATCCCAATCACTTCGCCGAGACACCGCCCGAGCGGTTTGTCAACCCTTCGGTCAGCGCTCATTATGAGCCTGGCTCGGTTTTTAAGATCATCACCATGGCGGCCGGCCTGGATGCGGGGGTTATCACTCCACAGAGCACTTTCTACGACAGTGGGAACATAGAGGTCGGTGGTCGCACGATCATGAACTGGGACCGACGGGGACATGGTCTGGTCACCATGACGGATGTGCTGGCTCAGTCCCTCAATGTGGGGGCGGCCTATGTCAGTACCATCTTGGGCAGCGAGCGGTTCTACACCTACGTCAGGCGTTTTGGATTTGGGCGTATCACCGAGGTGGACCTGGCCAGCGAAGGTCCCGGCAAGCTGCGACTCCCTGGGGATGGAGAGTGGCACGAATCGGACCTGGGGACCAATTCCTTCGGCCAGGGGTTAGCGGTAACCCCCCTTCAGATGATAACCGCTGTGGCGGCTGTAGCCAACGATGGCCTGATGATGAAACCCCACGTGGTGGAGAAGATCGTTGATGGCCAGCAGGTTACCCCTATCCAGCCCGTTGCCGTGCGTCGGGTCATCTCTCCCCAGGCAGCCGAGCAACTGACCTGGATGTTGACAGAGGCAGTGCAGAGGGAGACGGACCTGGCTGCCGTAACGGGTTATAGAATTGCGGGCAAAACAGGCACAGCTCAGGTCCCCATTCCAGGGGGATACCACCCCTACTGGACCGTTGCTTCTTTCGTTGGCTATGCTCCACCGGAGGATCCGGCCTTTATCATCTTGGTCAAAATTGACAAGCCCACCGTTGAGCCCTGGGGTTCCAAAGTAGCAGCCCCTGTCTTCAAGACCGTGGCCGAGCAGCTTTTTGTCCTGCTGGGTATTCCACCGGACCAGGCCCGGGGCGTTGGTGGATGACCTGTCAGTCTTCGCTTTGCACTCATCGTGCCATAGGGTAGTCCATTGCCGTGGAGGCAAGTCAT
>JBBIJG010000325.1:0-3986 GCA_037446095.1 Caldilineae bacterium | reverse complement strand
ATCAGGAAAACCAGCGCATAGGCCTCCGTTTCCGAACCCAAGAGGCCCAACCCCACATCATGCAGGAGGCCTCCCCCCACCGAGGCCAGCCCGTTGGCCAGAGCCTGGGCCAGGGTCCAGGCCCCCATAAACAGGCCGACCTGCTCCTTCACCGTCAGGTCCATCATCAAAGCGAGCCCTCCCACAGTGAAGATACCCATCCCCAGCCCCATGAGGAAGATGCCTGGCTTTACCAGCGGCAGATAGCCCCCTATGGAAGCCGTGGCCAGCAAGGCAAAGGCGGTGGCAGCAACAACTGCCCCCAGTCCCGCCGCTGTCTTCTTACCGAAGCGCCTCGCCAGCCACCCGCCGGTCATCCCCATTCCGAGCAACACCCCGACCATTTGATAGGCGTTGAAGAGAGTGGTTTCCTTTACGCTCAGGCCAAAGACCTCGCCACCGAAAGGCTCCAAGGCCATCTGCTGCATGAACAAGAAAAAGAGACCCCCAAAAAGGAAAGTAAAGAAGAGACGTGTTTGCTGGCTGATGGTGAGGAGCCGCAGCGCCTGCTTCAGAGTCAGGGCCTTTTCCGAAAGGCGAGGGCCCCTGGGGCGTTCCTGGCTCCATACGGCCAGGACGGTGAAACCCACCACCAGCCCGGCCATCACCAAAAAGAGGGTCACCAGGCGTTCGGGGTTATAATGCTCCATCACCCAAACGCCCAGGAAAACCCCGGCCAAGATGCCAGCCATCATCATCGCCCAGGTGATAGCAACCACTTTGCCTCTTTCTTCTTCAACGGTAAGGTCGGTGATAAGGGAAAGGTAGGCCGTGCCTGCCACGTACATCCCAGTACCCATCAGCAGGAAGAGGCCCACACCGACTGCTGCGGACAGGAGGGAACCACCCTGCCTGGCCAGGAAAAAGGCTGCGAAGGGAGCCAGCGCCGTGGTCAAAGCGGTGAGGGCTGTGCCCAAGGCAATGTAGGGGGTACGGTGATAACCTCGCCAGGGGTATCTGTCCGAGCGATGGCCGAAGGGAATGGCGACAATGGCAGCGAAATAGTGAGCCCCGATGACTAAGCTCACCAGGGTCAGGTTCAAGCCAAGCTCTATTTTCATCACCCGGTTCAGGATTCCCAAGGTGAGCACCGACAACATTCCTGCGGCAAACTGCCGCAAACCGAGACGCAGAATATGCGGTAGAGACACAGATAGCCTCCTTCATTAAAAGGTTTGGTCAATCCAGAAATTCGATGACCTCTCCGCCGGGAATGTGCCGCCAGCGTTGGGTGTTTACGTCCAGCACCTGCCTGGCCTTAATCTGGGCATCGTCGGGATAGCCGCGCACTTCCCAGTAGCCGGGGATCGAACGGTCCATCAGGGTGATGGCTACCACACTCTTGGCTGATTTGTAGCCCCACAGGTAGGGGCAGAAAAGGCGCAGCGGGCCGCCGTAGGTGGAATCCAGCGCTTCGCCGTCGAACTCGTAGGCCAGCAGGGTGCGCTCCTTCATTGCCACATCCAATGGGATGCACGTCGTATAAACCTCGCGATACGAGGTAAACTGGACGTGACGGGCTTCTGGCTTTGGCCGGGCCAGAGCCAGGAGGTCGCTGAGGCGCACGCCGCCCCATTGGCCGCGTACACTCCAGCCCGACACCGAGGTCAACCGGGCATCGGCGATGGATTTGGGCAGCGCCAGAATCTCTTCGTAGGTCAGGGTGAGCGCCTTCTCGACCAGCCCCCCCAATCGGACCTGCCATCCTTCAGCAGATAGCGGGCCGGGGTGTCCCTCGGCCCAAAAGACAGGCGTTTGTATGTCCTTCAGCTTGCTCATATTTGCTCCTTAATCTTAAAGACCCTCTGGGGTCTCCGAGACTCCAAGGGTCTGGGAACTGTTCCTAAAACTGCACCGTCGTCCTAATAGTCTGACCGTCTCGCCAGGCAAGCAGGTCTACCGTCTGACCGAAGCGCACATTGGCCATGATGCGATCCACGTCCCGGTCGGTTCGGACGGGCTGACCGGCCAGTTGCACGATGACATCACCCGGTTGCAGTCCAGCCAGCGCGGCGGCTGAGCCGGAGTCCACCCGGCCCACGTAGGCCCCTGCGGGCAAGGGCAATCTCTTCCTGGCCGTGATACGGCCGGCGTCGGCAATCATTGCCCCCAGCTTCGGCCGGGTGGTCTGCCGGGCCAACAGTTGGTCAAGCAGCGGCTGGTTGAACCCGACGACCACCTGGCCGTCAATCAGCACTACCGGCACTCCGCGCTGCCCCGACAGCCGGACCATCTCGGCGGCGGCTTGCGGATCGCGGCTGACATCATATTCGGTGAAGGACACCCCACGCTGGGTGAGATAGGCCTTCACCTGGTGGCAGAAACCACAGGTTGGCGTTGTGTAAACTGCAACGCTCATAAACTACCTCTCTCCCATGTTGTGTAGATTTTTGCAGGAGCGTGCGCTAGTCGGTTTGAGGCGGAGTTGCGCTGGTGGGATCAGGCGAAGCGTTCAAAGCGATCCCGGTCGGCTTTGCAGATGGGACACTTGAGGGGCGGCTGGGGGCGAGCACACAGGTAGCCGCAGACTTTGCAGCGCCAGACGGGGATGCCGCTTCGGGTAAAACCGACCAACTCTTCCTTGTGTTCCCCGGCTGGGGGCCTTGGTTCAGTGCCCCGCCGCTCCGGGACCGGCTGGGGCGACTTCTCACCCCGGGCGATTTCCTCGGAGACGTACAGGGCGCAGTAGCAGGCTCCGTACTCAGCCAGATCGGCGTCGCGGTAGTCACAGGGGCAGATGATGTCCAGGTCTTTTTCCCTGATTCCCTCGGCCAGACGGCAGGGACAGGATGGATAGCCATACCGTTGCTCGTTGGCCAGGAGCCCTTCCATCAGGTCGAGGACAAACTCGACGTCAGGGTTGAGGTAGTAGCCCGCCGCCTCCCCCTCACGCTTCAACCGTTCATACAATGCCCGGGCCTCTTGTGCACTCATAGTCCCAGCACCTCCCGCAGGCGATCTTCCTGGAAACCCACTACGACCTCCCGGTCATCCACAACAACGGTGGGGAAGGTGCGTCGGGGATTCCAGCGCTCCATTTCAGCCATCACCCGAGCCTTCTCGGCTCCACTCAAGAGGTCCACGTAGTCTATTTTATAGTTGACGTTGTGTGCATCCAGGAAGCGCTTGGTCTTCCTGCACCAACCACAGGTGCTTAAAGCGAAAAATCTTACCCTTTTCAAAATCGTTACTCCTCTCTAAATGCCCTGAGCGCCGAAGGTCTCCTGACTGAGGGAGGGCTCAGTGAGGACACTTTCGCCTATCGCATCCATTGCTCCTATCACGAATTACGCAATTGCGTTTGACGCATCATCCCTCGAAGAAGGGATGCTCCTCGCTGTCCCACCAGGTCTGATTGTTCAGCAGGTAGTCGTGGGAGCTTTGCAGGATCCCGTAGTGACGGTTCTCTTCCTTAGCCAGGAGCTCGTAGGCTTGCCTGGCCGTCGGGTCGGTCTGCTCCCTGGCCGCGTTTTTGTACAGGTTGTAGGAGAGTTCTTCGGTTTCCATGCCGAATTCCAGGGCAGCGATGTCCCCTTCCAGAGACGGTTGGCGGGCTGGGGTGAAGATGGGGAACGGTTCAGGATACTCTTCTCCGGGCAGATCGGGATTGGCCGGGTCAAGGTCAAATTTCTCTTGGAGGGCCTGGGTGGGGTCTACCCAACCCTGGCCCGACTCCAGTGCCCTATACTCAACCAACAGGATACGCAGGTGCTTTTCCTCGTCGGCGGCCAGGCCGCGCAGCATATTCCGGCCCCGTTCACCGACGGCCCGATCGGCCGCCTCGTTGTAGAATTTGTAACCGTCGCGTTCAATCTGCATGGCGCGACGCAGGATGCCATAAGGGCTGTTCCAATCCATTGGTTGCCTCCTTAGTTACCTATTTTCTGAAAAAGAGACGCCGGAGCTCTCTCACACCGCGAGGAATAGGGGGAAAGGGTTTTTGCAGC
>JBBIJG010000324.1:0-3989 GCA_037446095.1 Caldilineae bacterium | reverse complement strand
ACGAAGGAACACCAAGATTCTTCGTGTGCTTAGTGTCCTTCGTGGATCAGCCAGAGCAGCGTGCTTCAGCACGCTTGAGCTGCTCAGCCTGAACGTTAACGTTCAGGCCCAAAGGCCCGTCTGGGCATGTACAGGGACACGCTAAACACTCTTCAGTGGGCTGGCGGAGGGCGATTTATCGTCGGGCGGGGCCGAGCGGAGAGACGCAAGGCCATGGCCGAATACTCTACCATAAAAGCGGGGTACCGGTCTATGACCGTCATGAAACCCACCAGGGAAGTAGGCATTGTCGGCTACGGGGCTTATGTGCCGCGTTACAGGCTCCCTGCTGCAGAGATAGCCAGGGTGTGGGCAGGGGGGCAGGGGGATTTGCCCATCAAAGAGAAAGCCGTCGCCGGTCTGGACGAGGACACGGTCACTATCTCCATTGAAGCAGCACGTAATGCTTTGGAACGGGCGGGCATTAATCCTCAGGAGATCGGGGCGATTTGGGTGGGCAGTGAGTCGCACCCCTATGCCGTCAAGCCAACCTCGACCGTTGTAGCCGAGGCCATCGGGGCCACACCGAATGTCCAGGCCGCCGATTTTGAGTTTGCCTGCAAAGCAGGTACCGAGGCGATCCAAGCCGCCATCGGACTTGTGGGTTCCGGGATGGCCCGGTATGCTTTAGGCATCGGCGCAGACACAGCTCAGGGCCGACCGGGCGATGCTCTGGAATACACGACCGGATGTGGAGGCGCGGCCTACATTGTCGGCCCCAAGGAAGAAAGCCTGGCCTGTTTTGAGGGCACTTATTCCTACGTCTCGGATACACCTGATTTCTTCCGCCGGCCCGGCGAGCATTACCCGCAACATGGCAGCCGCTTCACCGGCGAGCCTGCCTATTTCAGACATGTGCTGGCTGCTGGCCAGCATCTGATGGACGAACTGGGCTACACAGCGGCTGACTACACGGCGGCTGTCTTTCACCAGCCCAACACCAGGTTCCCCCAGCAAGCGGCCAGGCGGTTAGGTTTCACGCCTGAGCAGATCGAAATGGGACTTCTGGTGCCACTGGTGGGCAATACCTACGCCAGTTCGTCCCTGTTGGGCCTTACGGCTATCCTGGACAAAGCCAAGCCAGGCGATCGGATCCTGCTGGTCTCCTACGGTTCCGGTGCTGGCAGCGATGCTTTCTCTCTAGTGGTCACGGAGCTTATTGAAGAGAGGCGAGACCGGGCCCCTCGCACCCAGGATTACATCGCCCGCCGCAAGGAGATAGATTACGCCACCTATGTGCGCTATCGCCAGAAGCTGCAGAGGCACTGAGGGAATCGGCCAATCTCAAATCTGGAGGGGTTGTCTTTGCGTGATGTCAGCATCATCGGCATAGGACAGACAAAGGTGGGCGAACACTGGGACAAATCGCTGCGCCAACTGGCCCTGGAAGCCATATCTGCCGCCCTGAGCGACGCTGGCCTGGAAAGGGCCGATGTCCTCTACGTGGGCAATATGCTCTCTGGCAAAGTCTCCGCTCAGGAACATGTGGCGGCCTTAATTGCCGATTTTGCCGCTCTGCGGGGCATTGAGGCGGTCAAAGTGGAAGCGGCAGAGAGTTCTGGGGCGGCCGCTGTGCGTTTAGGCTATCTAGCTGTAGCCGGTGGGCTGGCCGATACAGCCCTTGTCTGCGGTGTGGAGAAAATGACCGACGCCGTCAGCAGTGCCACGGCCAGCGCAGCCCTGGCCATGGCGGCAGATAGCGACTACGAGGCGGTGCATGGCCTGTCCCCCGCCGCCCTCAACGCCCTGCTGATGCGACGCTATATGCACGAGTACGGCCTGAAACGGGAGGACTTTGCCCCCTTTACCGTTCATGCCCATCGGAATGCAACCGGCAACCCTTACGCCATGCTCCCATGGCCTGTCACCGCGGAGGCTTTTATGAAAGCCCCCATGATAGCTGACCCTATCAGCCTGATGGACTCTGCCCCGCTAGCCGATGGGGCGGCGGCTGTCGTCCTCTGCCCCAGCGACCGGGCGCATCTGTTGACCGGCGATGCCGTGCGGATCGTCGCCTCGGCTGTGGCCACTGACGCCCTGGCCATCCACGACCGACGAGACCCCCTTTTTATGGAAGCGGCCTATTTGTCAGCGCAGAAAGCCTATCAACAGGCAGGAGTCAGCCCGGTGGATATTGACCTCTTTGAGGTGCACGACGCTTTCACCATCATGGCGGCCCTCTCCCTGGAAGCCTGTGGTTTCGCCTGGCGAGGAGAAGGGGTGCGTCTGGCCCAGGAAGGCGAGATCGCCCTGGATGGTCGTATCCCTATCTGCACCATGGGGGGACTGAAAGCGCGAGGGCATCCGGTGGGAGCCACCGGTGTCTATCAAATCGTCGAGCTGGTGCAGCAATTGCGAGGCCGGGCTGGTGCGAACCAGGTCAGGAACGCCCGTCTGGGCATGGCCCAAAGCATCGGTGGCACCGGAGGGACGGTGATCACTCACATCCTGGAAGTACCATGACCCTTACGAGGTTCTGAAAACCTTCGCGCAAGACTTGTTCAACCCTATCATCTCATTGAGGAGGAATTTCATTCATGCACATCCCACGTTACTGGAGAGTCCAAAACCAGCGCTACAATCTGGCTGGCGAAATCTGCAAACAGTGTGGAGCCAGACTCTTCCCACCTCGCGACATCTGCCCCGGTTGTCGTGAGTTGTCTCTGGATCCTTTCGCCGCCGACCTCAGCGAGCTTCAAGTTCTGGGCTTTCAGAGCGAGAGGATACCTCAGACTGTGGATCTGCCCCCGTTGAGGGTCTAAAGCTATGGAGTCTCCAGGCTATTGGCGGTTTCAGAGGCAACGACATGGCTTGGGGGGCGAGATTTGTGGGCGTTGCGGAGCCAGAATCTTCCCGCCCCGCGACCTCTGTCCCAAATGCCAGGAGCCGGCCTATGAGCTCTATCAGTTCAAAGGGCGCGGGGAGGTCTATTCCTATGCCACGATCTATCAGGCTCCAGAAGGCTACGAAGAGTACGTACCCTACATCGTAGCTCTGGTCAAACTGGAAGAAGGACCGTTGGTGACAGCCCAGTTGACAGACGTGGACAGCGATGAGGTCTACATTGGGATGCCGGTGGAGATGGTAACACGCAAGTTGCGAGAGGAAGGCGAGGCGGGCATGATTGTCTATGGCTACAAATTCCGGCCGGTGTTGGAGAGCGTAGGATAGGCGCAAAGAACTGATTTTTTACCCCAGAGCACGCTGAGAACATCCGCGCTCTCAGCGCTCTCGGCGGCGAGTAACTCCAGGGGCGTCAGCCCTGTCATCCGCTCAGACGATCGAGCAAGACGAAGGAGGTATGACCATGAAGAAATTTATCATCGGAGTCACGCTCCTGATGCTTTTGATGGGGGGAGCGAGCATGGCTCTGGAGTACGGGGTAAGCGCTGCCATATCAGGGACCCCAACTCCGCTCCTTCCTCTCCTTGGAAAAGTGACCGCCTATGGCCTGAACGTCAGGACCGGGCCCGACACAGCTTATCCCATTGTTGGGGTGTTGAGACTGGGTGATCCAGTGGAAGTCACCGGGAGGAATGCTGCCAGCACCTGGCTCCAAATCATTTACAACGGACGGGAAGCCTGGGTCGCAGCCGCTTACGTTGACCTGAGCGGTCCTCTGACAGCGGTGCCGGAGGTCCCCGTTCCCTCTGGGTGGGACAAGTCGCCCGTCCATCCCACCCCCACTCCTGAATTCACAGGCAAGCTGGTCTTCCAGGTATGCAACGGATGTGACATCTACGTCATCAATGCCGACGGTACGGGCCTGCGTCGCCTGACCGATGGCATGGACCCCACCTGGTCCCCCGATGGCAAGAAGGTGGCCTTTGCCCGCTGGCGTGACCCACGCGGCATCTACATCATTGACGAGGACGGCCACAATGAGACCCTCCTCTTCGGCTGGAGCCAGGCCAAAGCTCCAGCCTGGTCACCTGACGGCAGCCGCATCG
>JBBIJG010000323.1:0-4006 GCA_037446095.1 Caldilineae bacterium | reverse complement strand
GCGGGCGACCTCCTCGGCCAGGGCGGGGTCTTCGGCCAGCAGTTTCTTCAGTTGCACCCGCAGGGCGGCCTGGGCGTCGGCGTCCTCGGGCGCGGCGGCCAGGTCCTGGACGGCTTCCCGTGCCGCGGGGCGGGACTCCACCTTGGGGCGCAGTTTGGCCCACAGGGCTCTGACCCGCTCCCAGGCGGCCTCGCCCAGGTTCTTCCCGGCCTCTTCGGCGGCTTGTTCGCCCGCCTTCAGCAGGTAGGGCAGGAAGGGGGCGAGGAAAGAGACCAGTTGTTGGATAGCTTGAGCGTCCATTTTGTCCTCCTCCTACCCAAGTATACCGCATCAGCACGAATCGCTCAAATTGAGAACGAATTTAGGCTTGGATGGTGTACATTATACCATCATCAGATTCCAAGAGCAAACGACAAAAAATGGTTATCGGCGGTGATGTCACATCTGGCGGCAGCATTTGCCAAGCGGACTAAATGGGAGTAAAATATACCTGTGGACATCAGGTGATACTTAAGGCAGGCTCAGCTATGATTAGGTCCTTCGGTGTACGAGATCTTTTTCTGGTCGGCAACTTGCAGAGGAGAGGAACGTGCCTGGATCCCGAGATAGCTTTGACACAGCCCTACTCGCCTTTGTGGGCTGCTTTGTCCTCCTATTTCCTCATGCAGGAAGCGGGGACCTCGACCTTTATTCTAGTAGAAGAGGCTATAGATCCAGGTGAGCTTTTGACAGGCTCATGCCACCCCATGCAGGGGCTGGCTCAAATGCGGCAGAGAAAAGGTCGGCCTGAGGCCGATGTGATCTATCTGGCTCCTTCCTTTTCAAACGCCGATAAAGCGTCAATAATTTGGTATCGCCTGTTGAACCATCTCTGCACCAGAGCCGGAGAACGAGGGGTCCAACGCCTTTTCGCTCGCCTGGCCGAAGATGGAGAGGAGATCGAGATTTTCCAGCAACTCGGTTTCAGCCAATATACCCGTGAAGACATCTTTTGCCTGAATAGCTATCCCGAATCCTCTCGGCCGTTGGACAGGATAGTCATGCGTCCGCAGCAGGCGGTAGACGCCTGGGCCCTGCAACGCCTATATTCCAATGTGGCTCCCCGCCTGGTGCAACAAGCCGAAAGCCTGGGTGAGCGGGGATGGGAGCAGTCTGCAGTTGATTGGCCTTTCTGGGCCGGAAGTGAGGGGTATGTGCTGGAGGAGAACGGAGAGATTGTCAGTTACCTGCGTTGCAGTCGGGGTCGTATCGGCCACTGGATGCGTATCCTTCTCCATCCCCAGGCTTACGATCGCGCTGATGAGGTCATACGACATGGATTAGCTTTGCTCTCGCATGATCCACCACGTCCCATCTATTGCAATGTGCGAGAATATGAGGGGGGATTGAGGACGTCCCTTCAAGGTTGGGGGTTTAAGCCCTTCGCCAGTCAGGCTGTTATGGTCAAGCACATGACGGTACGCGTCCTGGAGCCTGCCAGAAAGTTGGTGCCAGCTCTGGACAAAAGAGCCGAGGTGGCGACCCCCACCGCGTCTCAATTTAACCGCAATCCTGGGATATGAATTGCAGGCCATGAACCAGAGGACTTTTGTTGTGAGGTGATGACGAAAAGATATGCAACAGAAAATAACCGATGATCTAGAGGCATTGCTGGCTGTTTTGCCCCCGCCTATAGAGGCCTCCCTGAGGGCGGCCAACAAAAGTGAGGACTTGCTGGAGATTATTCTCGATCTGGGCCGTCCACCAGAGGCCCGTTTCGTAGACCATGAACTCACTTTGAATGAGAAGGAGGTTACCAGCGAGGAGATAGATTACATTGTCTCCCGCATTAGTGAGTTCGATGAAGATAACCGGGCAGGTATCGCCCGGACCTTACATCGTATCTCGGCGATTCGCAACCGCAAGGGCCGCATTGTGGGGCTGACCTGTCGGGTGGGGCGAGCCGTCTATGGCACGATCAATATCATTCAGGACATCGTCGAGTCGGGTAAGAGCATCTTGCTTCTGGGCCGTCCAGGCGTAGGCAAGACGACCATGCTCCGGGAGGTGGCGCGGGTCCTGGCTGAGCATAAGCGGGTGGTCATTGTGGATACCTCCAATGAGATCGGGGGGGACGGCGACATACCTCATCCGGCGGTGGGGCGGGCGCGACGGATGCAGGTCAAGACCCCCGCCCTTCAGTACGAGGTGATGATCGAAGCCGTCGAGAATCACATGCCTGAGGTGATCGTCATTGATGAGATCGGGCGGGAATTGGAGGCCGTGGCAGCCCGCACGATCGCCGAGCGAGGCGTGCAGTTGGTGGGCACCGCCCACGGCAACACCCTGGAAAACCTGATGCAAAACCCCACCCTGTGCGATCTGATTGGGGGCATCCAGGCGGTGACTTTGAGCGATGAGGAAGCGCGTCGTCGGGGCACTCAGAAAACGGTGCTGGAACGCAAGGCTCCGCCCACCTTCGATGTGGTGGTGGAAATTCAGGACTGGCACCGTCTGGCCGTGCACCACGATGTGGCCCAGGCCGTGGATGCCATTCTACGGGGACGCAGCCTGCCCGCTGAGATCCGCTATCGTGACGAAGAGGGCAGAGTGCAAATCGAGGAAGCCACGCTGCCGCCTCTCAGCCTGTCCGAAAAACCCTTTCGGCTGTCATCTCATGTCGCTCCCTCTACCCTGCGGGTCTACCCTTATGGTATCGGCCAGAACCGGCTGAAGCAGGCCGCTCAAAACCTGCACCTGCCCGTGGCTATTGTCAAGGACCTGGAAGACGCTGACGTGGTGATGACTCTGAAGAACTATTATCGCAAACGCCCTCAGCCTATCAGTATGGCCGAGAAACGAGGTGTGCCTACCTACGTCTTGCGGTGCAACACCGTCGCCCAGATGGAAAGTTGTCTGGCTGACATCTTTGAGTTAGAAACAGAAGTTGTGGACCCCTTTGCTGTAGCCATGCAAGAGACGCAGGAGGCCATCCAAAAAGTGCTTGCCGGGGCGCGCGTCGTCGAGCTCTCGCCTCAGAATGCCCACATACGCCGTCAGCAGCATCAGATGGCCCGTGAGGCCAACCTCATCTCTCACAGCTACGGCAAGGAACCCCACCGCCGGGTCAGGATTTATCAGAACAATAGGTGAGCAAGACGCTTTTACTATACCGGGAGCGTTCGGTCATTCATTCCGCGCCCTTGCCGGGCGGTAAATCGCCAGGCTGTCGGAGTAAACCAGGTGAAGCGTCTTTGGAGCCCCGGAGAGGAGGCTTTAGCCGTGCAATGGCCAGATTCCGGCTGAAGCCTCCACTCCAGAATGCCTCTCCGGCGGGCTGCCAGCGAAGCTTCGCCTCAAACCGACAAGGCTAATGTCATTCTGAGCGAGCGCAGCGAGCGAAAAATCCCGTCCCTTGGCCAGGAACGGGATGCTTCGCTTTCGCTCAGCATGACAAGCAAAATCTTGACTCATGGGGACACGTTAAACATACTCGGGCGGGGCCGAGCGGAGAGACGCAAGGCCATGGCCGAATACTCTGAGGGAGTGAAAAATTGGGTCTTTTCATTACCTTTGAAGGCCCCGATGGCAGCGGTAAGACGACGCAGGCCCAGCTTTTGTATCAGTACCTCCAGGGGCGCGGCTACTCCGTCTTCCTGACCCGCGAGCCGGGTGGAACCCACATTGGCGACCAGATCAGAGAAGTTTTGCACTCGCTGGCTAATACAGAGATGCTGCCCCAGACAGAGATTCTGCTTTATGCGGCTTCCCGCGCCCAACTGGTGGGTCAGGTCATCCGCCCGCACCTGGCCCGAGGTGAAATAGTCCTCAGCGACCGCTATGCCGACTCCACTCTGGCCTATCAAGGTTACGGTCATGGCCTGGACCTCCAGGTCTTGCACCTCATCACTGCCTTTGCCACTGGCGGGCTGAAGCCGGATTTGACCATCTATCTGGATATAGAGGTCGATGAGGGGTTAAGACGCAAGTTGGCTGCCCACCAGCTTGGGGAAGCGGAGTGGAATCG
>JBBIJG010000322.1:0-4025 GCA_037446095.1 Caldilineae bacterium | reverse complement strand
ACGGCCAGGACAAGAAACAGGAGCCAAAAGAGCCAGCGGTAGAGGAGTCCGACCAGCCCCAGGCCGAAGACCAGCAGCGACAGCGCCCCCAGTCCCAGGGCCGCGCTGCAGACGATTTCCTCCAGAGGGGTGCGGTAATCAAACCAGCGCCGGCTCAGCCGTCCCAGGGCCGTTGCCACCACCAGCAATCCAAGCCAGACCGCGACGTCCGGCAGGCGCATCAGATTGGCCCCGGAGAAGGGCTTGTGGGCCCAATAGTAAGCCGTATAGACGGCAAAGACCCAGGCGATGGCTATGGAAATGGCGATCAACCATCTGGCATTGGAATTCTTACGCATGGGCAACTACCGGAGATCATACAGGATGACCTGCACGCCGCTGAATCCTTTTTCCTCGAGGATGTCGTTCTGGTGGTCCATAAGCCAGCCCCTGACCTGGGGATCACCTTCTTGCGAGTCCAGGTCAAAGGGCTGCGACCGGGCCAGGAAGTGACTCGACTCGTGAGGGTGGCGATAGACCACCCACAAACGGCAATGGCCCGCGCTGAGCTCGGCGAGCGGTGTAGTCACCCTGTTGAGAGTGATGGGTACTCTCTGCACCTCCCCCTGGTAGTAATAGTTGAAGGGCAGCAGATCCTGGAAATTCCGTAGGGTGATGATGTCACAGGGCTGGGATTGGTTTTGCACGTACCTGGCTGCGCCTCGCCAGTCCTCCTTAGTGTAGAGGCTGGCGTCGAAATACACCCTGGACAGGCCAACGGCCATAGCGACGACCAGGCCCGCTCCCAAGGCCCACCGGGCCCACGAAGCCTTGGGACTGGCGATGCCCCAGGCCAGGAGGATGAGGTAAGCAGGCAGCGTCATGATGAAAAGGCGGTCAATGTAGATGGGTCGGCGCAGGGACAGTAGAAAGGCAACAAGCATGGGCAGCCAGAACCACAAGTGGAGGAACAGCCTGGGGTGCCGAACCTTTGAGCTGGGGGCTCCTATCCAGACGCCCCATAGAAAGGCCAGAACGAAGGGCAACAACGATAGAATGATGCCAGGGGTGAGCGCGCCTGTATAACCCACACTTAGATTCCAGAGGGTCTTGCAGAGGTCCAGCCACTCCGGACGGGGGACCCAGCCGATGCCGAAACTGATCATCTCACGGGTGAAAATGGCCACCAGCCAGGGAACGAGAGGCAGGAAGGCCGCCGCCTGGGCCAGAGTCCATTTCTTGAACAGGTGGTAGTGGGTACGGAAGGTGATGAGGAGATAGGCGAACTCGGCCAGGGTGATGAAGAAGGTGAAGTAGTGAGTGTAATATCCCAGGGCCGTGCAGACCACAAAGCCCAGCCACCATCGCCGGGCCTCGCCCGACTGACAATCCCAGGCCCGCTGCAGCGGGCTACTGAGGAGCGGTTGATCGCCCTTGCGCTGCCCATGCCCCTGGAGGAGGCAGAGGAAAAAGTAGATCGAGGCCAGGGTCAGGAAGGTGGCCATGGTGTACATTCTGGCTTCTTGAGAAAACCAGACGTGGAAAGGGGAGAGGCTCAGAAGAAGCGCGCTAACGAGCCCCACCTTTTGATCGAAGCACAGCCGAGCAATTTCGTAGACCAGGGGGATGCCCAGGGTGCCAAAGACAACAGAAGGCAGCCTGACGACACTCTCACTCTGCCCCATGTACAGAAAAAGGCGTAGCACCAGATAATAGAGAGGCGGATGGACGCCGTCCGTCACAACGGCCTCCATGCCGGTTTTGAAGGGCACTGCGGCAAAAACCACGCTTAGAGATTCGTCGAGCCACAGGCTCTGAGTCCCCAGGTGGAACAGGCGGAGCGCAGCCCCCAGCAAGGTGATGGGGATAAGCCAGCTCGCGGTAGGTATGCAAGACAACTTGCTCCACAGGTCCTTTTGTTCACGGCGGCTTTGTAATCCGCCACCTGAGTGCTGGATTGCAAATCCAGCAGGAGCAATTTGTGATCTACTGAATTTGCCCAAGTCCTTTGCGTTCATCTTCTGCCCGTGGTTTTGGAAGAGACATGCCGCGTCGTCAGCATTGCCTGATAGAATTCGACGAGCATCAAAGCCAATAGCCCAGTCCTGAGAGGGACGGTGAAGATCAGCAGATGATTCAGCCCCCTTGACAAGATGACGGGCCATTCGAGAAAGTTCACAAAACCCAAAGTGATGCAATAGAGCACGCCACGCCCGCCGGGAAAAACCAGCAAGATGAATGGAATCAGCATCACCTGCCATTGGGGGCTCCACCCTTTGGACCAGAGGAAGAACAGGCACAGGGTCATGCCGCTAAAACTCAGCATTACCTTTTTGTCCCCGGTGTTTACCGGCCGGCTGAAGAGGTAAAGATAGATCAAAGCGAACAGGGGCACGGTGATAAACCAGGGTATCCTGGAGGGGTTGTGCAGTTGAAAGCCGGCCTTGGTCGGGTCAAGGTGGTCCGCCACGGGGCCGAAGAGGCCGGTGGTATAGTTGCCGTCAATGAGGGCCCAGATGGTCTGCCACGACGATTTGCTGACCTGACTGCGCAGGGAAGCCAGGGTGTAAGAGGGGCTGGCGATGGCGAAGGGCAGGAGGATAGCTGTAGCCACTGCCGCCGCAATCAGCGTGTAGCCCAGGGCCTTCCCGGCCTTGACGAAGCGCCAGACAGCGGCCAGCAGGATGCCGGGCAGATATTTGGTCATCAGGCCTAGGCCCAGAGCTACCGCCGACAGAGCGTGACGGTGCCGCAGTAGCCACCAAAGGGAGAGCAGCGTGAAAAAGAGAGCCAGGCTGTCGAGACCGTTCCACAAAAAGAAAATAGGAGCCAGAAGGCAGGAGTAGATCCAGGCTACTTTCAGGCTGGTTTCTTTGTCGTGGACTTCATTGGCCATCAGGTAAAGAAGGACCAGGTTGCCGGTCTCGAAGATGAGCATGACCATGGCCAGGAGGGTGGCGTAGGCGTGATAGCCGCCGGTGACGGCGTAGACAGCCTGCGAGAGGTAAGGGAATAGGGGCGGGTATTCGTACCAGTAATGAAGCAGGGGGTAATAGCCTTGACGGGCCAGGTCGGCCAGGGCGTAGAAATAGCGATAATCGCTGTAGCCGGTCAGGGCCTCCGGGGGATAGGCCATGGCCATCATCAGGCGAAAGGAGACAAACAGCGACAGAATCAGCAGAAACCCACTGTGGGGCTGTAGACGAGATTTGATAGATTGGACAAAAGGTAACTGATCGCTGGGTTTTGTCATTGCCTGCTTCCAGTTGAACGGTTACTTTCTGAGGTAACTGCTCATCTCGTTCGGCCTGGAATTTTGCAACCTGTGCAGCTAGCCTCAGGAGGCGCGGGGCCGAACCTCCACGCTGAGAGGACAAAGCCCTTTCGGGGCTGAGATCCCAGCCCAGAGGGCTTCGCTCTTTCAGCTCTGAGCTTCAGCCCGGGGCTTGCGGCCAGGACTCGCAGCTGCACAGGTGGAATTTTTGCCCACCAGACCCGCCGGATTTGCAATCCGGCGGGAGCAGGTGAGTGGCTACTTTCTGAGAAACACGGTGGCTATGGCATCGGCATGGACCGATTGCCACTCGTCATCCTCGGCCAGGAAAGCAGCCAGGATGCTGTCGCTCTCAATCAAGATCAGGTTCACTCCATACTTTTCCAGAACCTCGCGCCAGCCCGGCCTGGCCAGGGTTACCTTCACATATTCTCGGATAAACTCATCGTCGTAGAGGTCGGTCCGCCCATCAATAAAGACCGGATAGTCCGGGTACAGATGCCAGATCAGATAGCCGCCCCAGTTGTAGCTGTTGAACATCGGGCCAGGCAGGTTGTTGGCGCGGATGAACTGCACCGCTTCTACAGGAAGGTACTCCTTTTGGGCGGCCAGGTTGACCTCGGTCCTGAGAGGCTGATAGACCTTGACGGCACACAGCAATACCACCAGAATCAGGATGAGCCAGTTGAGCGCAGTCAACTGAGGCCCAGACGCCAGTTGTGTCCGTCCCAATTCACCCAGAACACCTCGCTCGACATCATAGACCCGTATG
>JBBIJG010000321.1:0-4041 GCA_037446095.1 Caldilineae bacterium | reverse complement strand
ACCACCATCCAATTCGACTTTAACCTGCCGGAGCGGTTCAACCTGACTTTCGTCGGCCAGGATGGACGAGAACACCGACCCTATATGGTGCATCGGGCTCTTCTTGGTTCCCTGGAGCGCTTCTTCGGTGTCCTCATCGAGCATTACGGCGGAGCTTTCCCCGTCTGGCTGGCGCCGGTGCAGGTTGAGGTCATCCCCATCGCCGACCGTCACAACGGGTACGCCCATCAGGTGGCGGGACGATTACGGGAAGCAGGGCTGCGCGTGGAGGTGAACGACTCCAGCGAGCGGATGCAGGCCAAGATCCGTGAGGCCCAACTGCAGAAGATCCCCTACATGCTGGTGGTAGGGGACCGCGAAGCGGAGCAGGGTACGGTGGCCGTGCGCCTGCGGACAGAGGAAGACCTGGGGCCACGCCCATTGGAAGAATTCATCCACATGGCCCAAGAGGCCATTGCCGAGAAGCGGGACATTTAGGCCCCCCAATCCCCTCCCTCTCCAAGAAGCTGCTTACGGCGCGGGCAGAAGCATCTATGGATGCGGACGTCCGGCTGGCAGCTCCTGAGGTGCGGGGCCTGAGTCGCCGGGTTCACTATTTGTCGGGGTGTTTTAGCCTGCCACTTCCCTGAAAACCCTCAGGAAGTTGCCTCCCAGAATCTTCTTCACCTCCTCCTGGCTGTAGCCCCGCTCCACCAGCCCTGCTGTCAATCCAGGCAAGCGGGTGACGTCTTCCAGGCCCTGCACCTTCTCGGAGCCGAAGAAACCGTCGAAGTCAGAGCCCAACCCAACGTGGTCAACACCCATGATTTTGACCAGGTAATCAATCTGCTCGAGCACCTTTTCCCGGGTAGCCTGATTCTCATCCACGGTCACAAAACGAGGCACAAAGGTGACCCCCACCACTCCCCCTTTGGCAGCGATGCTTGTCAATTGCTCATCGGTCAGGTTGCGACGATGGGGACACAGGGCATAAGCGTTGGAATGGGAGGCAATGACCGGAGCCTCACTGAGCTGGAGCACATCACGGACGCCGGCAGGGGAGAGGTGGGAGATGTCCACCATGATACCCAGGCGATTCATCTCCTGCACCAATTGCACCCCGAAGTTAGTCAGACCACTACCGGAGCGGGCCTCGTCTACCCCATCGGCAGCCGCATTGCGCAGGTTCCAGGTCAGGCCGACGTTTCTCACCCCCAGCCTGTAGAAAACGCGGAGGAGCCTCAGATCACCTTCCAGGGCTTCAGCTCCTTCCAGGCTCAGGATCCCGGCTACTTTGCCCTCCGTCTTGGCCCTTTCGATATCCCTGGCCCTGGTAGCCAGAGTCAGTTGGTCGGCATTGTCGTCCAGTTCCTGGTAGAAGGCGTCCAACAGGCGCAGGGCCTGAGAGGCAGCCCCTCTAGGAAAGTGATCGGGGCGGACAAAAAGGGCGAAAATCTGGGCGGTGACGCCGCCTTCACGCAGACGAGGCAAGTCTACATGCCCTTCCGCTGAGCGCTCACCCAATCGCCGCTTCCCTTCCAGCACGTCCTGCAGCACATCGCAATGGGCGTCGAAAACAATGCTTTCGCTATGCAATCGTTGGGGGTCCAAATCGTCCAACCTGCCATCTAAAATGTGGGAGGCCTATCATGACCCGCATCCTTCTGGTCCGCCACGGTCAGACGGCCTGGAATATCGGCACCTCTTCTGCGGAAGGCGAGCGGTTCCGGGGCCGTATTGACCTGCCGCTGAACGAGCAGGGCTACGCTCAGGCCCAGGCCCTGGCCGAGCGGCTGGCCGATGAGCCCATCGCGGCCATCTATGCCAGCCCCCTGCAGCGCGCCATGGAGACCGCCAGGCCAACAGCCCGACGGCTTGGTCTGAGCGTCCAACCTCTGGAAGGCATCGTGGACATCAACTATGGAGGCTGGCAGGAGCACTCTCACTCCGAAGTGTCCCAGCTTTATCCTATTCTGTACCGCCGGTGGCTACAAGAACCCCACCTGGTCCGCCCGCCCGGGGGCGAGAGCCTGGAGGAGGTACGTGAGCGGGCCATGGCTGCCCTTTACCGCGTCATAGCCCACCACCCGGATCAGACTGTCCTCGCTGTGGCCCACCAGGTGGTCAACAAAGTGCTGGTCTGCGCCATGCTGGGGCTGGATAACTCCCACTTCTGGCGCATCAGGCAAGACAACGGCTGTCTTAACATCTTTGAGTGTCAGGAGGGCGTCTTCACGGCTGTGCTCATCAATGATACCTGCCATCTCAAAGTAGCTTGCCAGGAGTACAGAGGGGCAAGGGCTAAAGGCAAAGCATAGCCTTGCCTCCAGCCCCCTCATTCCGTTGCCCCATATCTGCTCTCTGGACCTGGTGTCTGGCGTAGCCGTGTGGGTACGGTCAACCGAGCTTTAATGTTTCCCTAAGCAGGCGCAGGAAAGCCTCACAGCGGGCCGGGGCGTCACCCACATAGCCGCTGATGTCCAGAAGGGCACCCACCTCGTCGGCCCTCAGATACGACAGCACCGTCTCGTCGGCCTTCAAGCGTTCCATCAGAGGGTTCTCCTCCCCCCGCCGGATAGCCTCCCAGGAGTCCATGGCATGCTGGCGTATCAATTCGTGCATGGCCTGACGGTCGGCCCCCGCCTTGACCAATTCTATCAGCAGGGTTTCAGTGGCGGCGAAGGGGCCATAGGCGGCCAGGTTGCGTGCTATGCCTTCCTCCCGCACCACCAGCCCTTCCACGATGCGCCGGGCAGACCCAAGCATGGCGTCCACGGCAAGGAAGGCCTGGGGCAGGATCAGGCGGCGGCTGGCCGAGTCGTCCAGGGTGCGCTCCAGCAGGGAAACGGCAGCATTGTGCCAGGCGACCACTGGCAGAGCGGCCACGTAACGGGCCAGGGAGCAAATGTTCTCGGCGGCGACAGGGTTGCGCTTGAAGGGCATGGCCGAGGAGCCTACCTGCCTGGCTCTGAAAGGTTCGCTCAGTTCCCCAAAGGGGAGCGCCTGCAAAATGCGCAGGTCAAAAGCGAACCTGTGGAGCGACTGGGCTACAGAGGCGAGGGCATTGAGGACCAGCCAGTCTTGCTTGCGGGGGTAGACCTGAGTGGCCACGGGGAAAGCCTCCAGACCCAGGCGCTCCATCACCCGACGCTCCAACTCCTGAGGCGTCAGGGTGCTGCCCTGGAGCAAGCGGGTGTATGAAGCGGAAGTGCCAACGGCCCCCTTGAACCCCCTGCCCTTGAGTTCCCTCAGCACCCTCTCCAGATTCTGCCAGTCCATGAGTAGATCCTGAGCGTACTGGCACAGGCGGTAACCCAGAGTGGTGGGCTCGGCCGGCTGGAGGTGAGTGTAGCCCATGCAGGGTCGGTTTTTGTGCTGCTCGATCTGGGCGGCAAAGGCCCTCAGCAGCGCCGTGAGCTTATCCTGGATCAGGAGCAGCGATTCTCGGAGGCGCAGCACGTCGGCGTTGTCTTCGATGTCGGCGCTGGTAGCCCCCAGGTGAATGACGCCGCCTCCCACCGGGCATTGCTCGGCGAAGGTCCGTATCTCGGCCATCAGGTCGTGGCCGATCTCGGCCTCGATCTCGTGGGCGCGGGCGATGTCCACCTGGTCCTGGTGCGCCCGCAGGTCAGCCAACTGCTCCGCCGTCACCAGCCCCGCCTCGTGCTGGACCTCGGCCAGGGTCACCCAGATGCGTCGCCACAACCGTCGCTTGTGCTCCTCCGACCAAATGCGGCGCATCTCCTGGCTGCCGTAACGCCAGGTGAAGGGGGAGAGGTAGGTATGGTGATTATAGGGCTCATCGTTCATCATGCTCTCAAGGTGGCCGCCGTCCGCTCTCCCCGGAAATCGAGCACTCCAATGCCCGCTTTCTCTGCTGCCGGAACCACTTCCGGATAAATGCGCAATCCAAATATGTAGGCCATGTAGGGCTTCTCAATGCGGGCCTCGGCCAGCCGCCGCTGGAACCGTTGGCTCTTCAAGCGTTTGCTCCACTTTTCCACCTCTTGTTGCCGCACCCGCGTCTTGGCCTCCACCAGCGCCCATAGCCGCTCTCTACCC
>JBBIJG010000320.1:3810-4043 GCA_037446095.1 Caldilineae bacterium | reverse complement strand
CTCTCCCCAGGGCGAGGGGCCGCGGCTGGAGAAAGAGGCGATCACATCGTCTGTGTCGGTAGCGCCTACGGCGAAGGATTCGCTGAAGCTGGCCGGTGAGCCGATGGTCCTCTCGTAGGGGCCGGCGTTCCCGGCTGAGAAGACGGGCAGGATGTTGGCTGCTCGCAGAGCCTGTACGTCGGGCAGGAAGGTCTGATCGGTTCCGTAGTCGCTGCCCCAAGAGTTGTTGACCA
>JBBIJG010000320.1:0-3797 GCA_037446095.1 Caldilineae bacterium | reverse complement strand
ACCACATCAGGAGCATCATTGGTAGCAGGGTTGCCGTCTGGGTCCAGCAACCACTGAAAGCCGGCATGGATCCAGCTATCGTAAGCGTAACCTTGATTGTGGAAGATCTTGACGGCGATCCATTGGGCGCCGGGGGCCACGCCGATTCCTCCGTCGCCAACAATGGTGCCCATGGTGTGGGTGCCGTGACCGTGGCCATCACCGGGGTAGGTGTAGCCCTCGTTGGTGGCGCAGAACCAGTTGCCGGTGTGCACGTGCAGTCCTTTGGGGCTGTAGCCCCGGTATTTGGTCAGCAGGGCCGGGTGCTGCCAGTCCACGCCGGTGTCCATGTTGGCCACCACCACCCCGCTGCCGTCAATGCCCAGGGCGTTCCAGACCAGGTCAGCCCGTATGCGGGCGATGTTCCACTCGACAGGACCCTCTCCCCAGCCCTCCCCCGAAGCGGGGGAGGGAGCCAGGCGAGGGGAAGGCGGCCAGGGGGATGGGATGAGGTCTAAATACCGCTTGTGGTCAGCGCGGATGAGCTCAACTTCTGGCCGCGCCGCCAGCTCCAGGAGCGTATCTCGATCGCCGGTGACGGCCAGACCGTTGAAGACCCAGTAGGGGGTGTAGCTCGTCACTCTGCCCTGCGCTTCTTGCCGGCTCAGATAAGCCCGAAGGCTGGCCTGGGAGCTTTCGGCTGTGGACTGCAAAGTGGTGACCACCATCTGGCGACGGGCCTGGGCGCTGAGCCCTTCCAGGGGGACGGTTTCCAGGGGAGCCTTTTCCTTGAGGTGAATGAGGAAAGTGAGCTTCTCTTCCTCTCTGAGCTGGTCCAGCTGTTTGAGGAGGGCGGGCTCAATTTTGCGCAGGACCTCTGGGGGGACAGGTGGGACATCTGGAAGGGAAGGTGTGGGCGTGGCGCGCTGGATCGCCCCGGCCGATGATACTGAGGGGGTGGAGAGTTCGGGAAGCAGGGCGCTTCCCTCTCCAGGGAGTGTGAGCAGAAAGAGGCAGGAGCCCAGCAACAGGGCCAGGAAGATGAACAGCCGGTTGAGTGTCTTGGGGGTGTCAGGGTCCGTCGCCATTCTCCCCATCTCCTGGCCCCTCACCCCCAACCCCTCTCCCGCTCGCCTTTCGCTATCGCTCTGGGCGACAGGAGAGGGGGCTGCGCTTCCCTCCCTCTCCCATTGCCAGAATGGGAGAGGGAGAGGTCGGGAGAGGGTGAGGGCCTTGCCTAGAGCCAAGTTCGCGCCTATGGGGCCATCCCTTCACTAGCCGAGCCCCTTCCCGCCTCGGTCAGAGACCTTCGGCGATCGCAGGGGTGTGTCCCTTCTGAGTCATTATATCACGACTCCTCTAAGTGGGATGTGAAGGTTGCATGGATGTTGCCAACAGTCTATACTCAGTAGATCACACTTTTGCTCGCGGCGGATTTGTAATCCGCCGCCTAGCCGCTGGATTGCAAATCCAGCGGGAGCGATCTGTGATCTACTGATACTCTGCTTTATCTCATCAATTGATCCCGAGGGAAGGTGGTCAAGGTTTCCACACCCTGAGGGGTGACCAGCACATCGTCCTCGATGCGCACCCCCCCCTGGCCTGGCAGGTAGATGCCCGGCTCTATGGTGAAGGTCATGCCTGGCTGAAGCGGTTCCTCGTTGCCCTCGACGATGTAGGGCGGCTCGTGGACTTCCAGCCCCAGCCCATGTCCGGTGCGATGGGTGAAATACTCTCCATAGCCTGCCTGAGCAATGACCTGGCGTGCCGCCCGGTCCACCTCCTGCGCAGACAGGCCGGGCCGCACAACGGCCCGGGCGGCGGCATTGGCTTCCTTCACGATCTCGTACACGCGCTCCCACTGAGGGGCGACAGGGCCTATGGCGAAGGTGCGGGTGATGTCGGCGGCATAGCCCTGGTAGGTAACCCCGCAGTCTATGATGACCAGATCGCCCGGCTCAATAACTCGTCCTGTAGGTGTACCGTGGGCTGAGGCACTATCCGGGCCCACCCCAACGATGGGTTCAAAGGACAGGCCCTGAGCTCCCCTGCGCAGGAAGGCTATTTTCAGTTCGGCTGTTATCTCCGAATCAGTGCGACCGGGCTGGATAAGAGGGACAACCTCCTGGAGGGCCTGTTCGGTGATGCGAATGGCCTGGCGCATAGACGCGATTTCCTCTGCGTCTTTGGTCTTACGTAGCTCGGAGAGCACCTTTCCGGCGTCCAGCACCTGGCATCCTGGGGCATGTTGTTCCAGTTGCTTCAACTCCAGAACTCTCATATTGAGGAATTCCACGCCCAGGCGCTTGCCGGACAGATTCAAGGCGCGGCCGGCGCGTTGGAAGGCTGACTGGTGGCCTTCCTCATCGCTGTAAACAAAGAGTTCAGCCTCAAAAGGCAGATTGGCCTCAACCCGACGCACCTCCAGGGCGGGCACGATAGCGGCTGGCTGTCCCTCTCGGGGGAAGAAAAAGACAATGGGACGCTCCAGAAGGAGTAAATGGAGGCCTGTCAGGTAGCGGAGGTTGGCGCCGGGCATCAGAGCCACGTAGTCCAGGTCATGGGCCGCTTGCTGCTGGCGCAATCCTTGTAAGCGTTTTTCGATCATTCTCCCCAATCTCCTTGCTAATAATTTTAAAATGTGTTATAGTGAGAATGCAGATCAACAATCCTATCTTGAGGAGGTGGAAGCCGATGAGAAAGGTTATTGACTTTGTGGTGGGTTTGTTGTTTGGCAGCCTGGTCGGCGCGGCGTTGGGGCTGCTGTTGGCTCCGCGCTCGGGATTCGAGACCAGGCAACTGATCCGGGAGCGCATCGCTGAAATTATTGCCGAAGCGAAGCAGGCTGCCGCTGAGCAGCGACTGGAATTGGAAGCGCGGTTGGCGGCAGCCAAACGCCCGCCTGCAACGTGAATGGAACCAGACCGGACAGGTTTAGCCAAAACCTGTCCGGTCTGGTGGGTCACAATCTAGCGAGCAAAGAGTCAAACAACTGGCCCGTCTCAGCCGCTTCACCCGCGAAATCCTCCGCCCGTTCCTTTTTAGCCTGGGCCAACATCTGCAAACTCTGTTGGGGGTCTTCACCTTCCATCACGAGTTCTCGCATGACCAGTGCACCGCCCATCAAAAGGGGCAGGTAGAGAAATTCCACGGGCAGGGGCTGGCCTGATTCCAGGTTGCCAACTACCAGATCGGCCAGGGCCGTTTGCTCCTCCAGCAGCCAGGGTTGCTTCTTGAGTTTGTTCTCCACCAGGGCAAAGCTCAGGGCGATGGCCAGCCGAACGATGCGTGAGTAGCCCACTTCGCTCACCAGCCAGGTAGCGCGGTCGGTCGGGAGGTGGTGAAGGTAAGCCTGCATGTAGATGGGTATCAGCAGGCCGTCTTGCCTATCGGCGTTGTGCATGAAATAGGTGACAGTGTAAGTGAGGATTTTAGCCAGGGCGATGGCCTCCCCAAGGCGCAATTCGATCCCGGCGTCAGCAAATCGCCTCCTGCTTTCATCCAGCAAGGGTACATAGACCGCTGCCGGGGCCAGGTGGGGCACAATGTGAGCACGCCGTTCGTTGACTTCCCGAGTCGCCCGGTACTGAAGGTCCCATTCCTCCAAGGTCCAGAGTGAAGTGAAGGTAGGTGCCAGGGAGACTTCCGAGGTGCTTCTCTCCTCACCGGCAACCTGGAGCCGGAAGGAGAGCTTGTTGACGGGCCTGGCTATGAAACCGACGCCGATGGTTGAGGCCAGGCCCAACCCGACTGTGTTTCCGAGTATGGTTTCACCCAGGCGCCCTTTGCTCTGTCGAGGTCGAATACGAGTCGCGCCG
>JBBIJG010000319.1:0-4050 GCA_037446095.1 Caldilineae bacterium | reverse complement strand
GCGACCCCTCTGGAAGCAGCCGGATGGGACCACTTCAGGTAATCCACGATGGCGAAGGCGTCCTCACCGAGCCCTCTCCCGCCTCGTCAGGAGATGGCTTCGACTGTGCTCAGCACAGGCGCTTCGGCGATCAAGGAGAAACCCATTTTCTCCTCGGGACTTGCAAATGGAGGTGATATATGACAACTATAACAACCCGTAAAGTAGCTCAGGCAATCGTCCTGACCGCTCTGGCTGTGGCCCTTTCACCTTTCTTTGTCCCCATTGGCATCACCAAGGTCTATCCCGCCCAGCACATGGTCAACGTCCTGGGGGCGGTGCTGTTAGGACCCTGGTATGCCACGGCTGTGGCCCTGGCGGCGGCGATCATCCGCAACGCCCTGGGCACGGGCACCATCTTTGCCTTCCCCGGGGGGATGATCGGCGCCTGCCTGGCCGGGCTGGTCTTCCGCTACACCCGTAACATCTACTTCGCTGCCCTGGGGGAGGTGGTGGGCACGGGCCTCATCGCCGCTACGGTGAGCGCCCTCCTGGTGGGACCTGTGTTCCTGGGCAAGACGATGCCCCTGCTCACCTTCATCGTGAGCTTTTCCGCCAGCACCATCGCCGGCTCGATCATTGGCGTGCTAGGGCTGCTGGCCCTGCGCCGGGCTGGCTTCCTGGTCACAGAAGCAAGGACCAGGGAGGCGTAGATTGGCATGTGACGGAGCCATCGAGGCCCGGGGTCTGAGCTACCGTTACAATCCAGCCGCAGGCTATGCCCTGCGCGATGTGGACCTGACCATTGCGCCGGGGGAGTACGTCCTCCTCTGCGGGGCCAGCGGTTCCGGCAAGTCCACCCTCTGCCGGGCCTTCAACGGCCTGGTGCCCCATTTCCATGGCGGTCGGTTGGAAGGCCACCTGAAGGTGGACGGCCTGGAGACCCGCGACCACCCCGTAGCCGAATTGTTCGCCCATGTAGGGTTGGTTTTCCAGAACCCTCAAGCGCAGCTCTTCAACAGCACTGTGGAACGGGAGCTCGCCTTCGGGTTGGAGAGCCTGGGGCTGCTCCCACATGAGATCCGACAACGTATCCGGTGGGCAGCCCAGACGGTGGGCCTCGAGCACCTCCTGGAGCGGTCACCCCGCCAGCTCTCCGGCGGCGAGGAGCAACTGGTCGCCATCGGCGCCATCCTGGCCCTGCGTCCGGCCATCCTGGTCCTGGACGAGCCCTTCGCCAACCTGGACCCGGCCGGCGCGGCGCAAGTGCGAGCCGTCCTGCGGGAAATCCACCACCTGGGCACCACCATCGTCGTGGCCGAGCACCGCCTTCACGATTTGGTGGCCGATGCCGACCGGATGGTTGTCCTGCATCAGGGGCAGGTCGTCCTGGAGGGACCACCGCGTCAGGTGCTGCGGGAGGACGTGACCCGCTACGGCCTCGAACCTCCCCTACCCACACGGCTGTTCCGAGAGTGGGGGAGACCCGAGGTGCCGTTGACCGTAGAGGAGGTTCTGGCCCTCACCCCCTCCCCCTGCGCTCCCTTCTCCCTCTCCCAAACCTGGGGGGGATGGAGAGATGATGGTGAGGGCCCCGCCCTGGAAGCCCGGGACCTCTCCTTCGCTTTCGACGGCCGGGAGGTTTTGCAAGGAATGAGCCTGACCGTGCGCCGGGGGGAGTGCGTGGCTTTAGTGGGAGCTAACGGTTCAGGCAAGACCACCTTGATCAAGCACTTCGTGGGCCTGCACCGCCCTGCCAGAGGCCAGGTCCTGGTCCTGGGCCGCTCCACCCAGGGGGTGCGGGTCGCCGAACTGGCACGGCAGGTAGGGCTGGTCTTCCAGAACCCCAACGACCAGTTCTTTGCCCCTTCGGTACAGGAGGAGATCGAGGCCGGGCCCAGGGCTCTGGGGCTCTACGATCCCGCCTGCTGCCGGGAACTGATCGCCCTCTTCGGGATGGAACCTCTGTTGGATCGGTCGCCGTACCGATTGAGTGAAGGGGAAAAGAAGCGGGTGACCTTTGCGGCGGTGATGGCCTGGCGGCCAGAAATCATCGTCTTAGATGAACCCACCACCGGCCAGGACAAGCCCTTCCGTGACCGGCTGACTCGGCTTTTAGGGGAACTGCGGGCCCGAGGGCACACCGTGGTCCTTGTCACCCATGACCTGGAGTTCGCCGAGGCCAACGCCCGGCGGTGGGTCGTTCTGGCGCAGGGGCGGGTCGTGGCCGACGGGCCACCCGGTGCAGTGATGGCCAATGAGGCGGTCATGGCCATGGCGAACCTGCACCCGACCCAGGCTTTCCAACTGGCCCGGGCCCTGGGGCTGGACTTGGGACAACTAAGCGGTTGGAGTGGAGCCTTTAGGCGGGAAACTCCGGCTGAAGCCTCGACTCCAGACCCTTAACTCAGGGCCTTGTCAAAATCCACTGACATGGGAATTGAAACTGCATTTTGTCATTGCGAGAAGCCCTTCGACAGACTCGGGATAAACTCTGCGACGAAGCAATCTCCAAGGTGGTTGACAAGTGGAGCGCCGGAGATTGCTTCGCTTCACTCACAATGACAACAGAAACGACTTCGACAGGGCCCTGCCCTTAACTGAACGATGTTGCGATTAAAGCTGGACCCTCGCACCAAATTGATTCTGACCCTGACCTACATCAGCCTCCTCGTCCTCACCCAGACGCTTCCGGCTCTCCTGGTTGAACTGGCCTTCCTGGCCGTCCTTCTCGCCTTTCTGGGGCTGGGACGGGCTTGGCTGCGCGCCCTGCGATTGGTGTTGACCATGGCAGCCATCGTCTTCGTCATCTCCCTCCTCTCCTTCGGTTTAGCCGTCGCCCTGACGACGAGCATGCGGCTGATGGCCCTGGTGACCACCTTCTTCGTCTTCTTCCAGACCACTTGGCCTGAAGATTTGGGCAACGGTCTGGTGAAGATGGGCGTGCCCTACGTCTTCGCCTTCATCCTGACGGGCGCCATGCAGTTTGTGCCCATCATGGCCCGCAAGATCCAGGATATTGTGGATGCCCAGCGTGCACGGGGCATCCCTCTGGAGTGGGGTTTGACCGGCTGGCGGTATATCCCGGCTCTGTTGACCCCCTTGCTCATCCAATCCCTCAAGCTCTCCGATGAGCTGGCCGAGGCCATGGAATCACGAGGCTTTGGCTGCCCGAACCGCACCTTCATGTGGGAGTATCGGGTCCAGAGCCGGGAATACGGACTGATGGCAGGGGCCATAGCCGTCGTAGCGGCTGTCTGGTGGTTAGGTTTTTAAATTTGTGCCTTCGTGTCTTGGTGGTGAAAACGTGCCGTCTGGTTTTGAAATCGGAACGCGCAGGAAAGTCGCCTTCTTCCAGGCGAGTTAAACGGGGGGTGAGCGGGCGCAGCAGTGCTACCATGCTCAGGACTTTATCTTCATGAAATGCCAGGCGATGTCGAAATACTCCCGCAGGGAAAGCTTGACCGGATGGACGCGCTTTTTGATGGCGTAGCCCTTCCACAGCTTGTTGACCAGCCAGAACAGGGGGGTACCGGGCAATCGAATCAGGCGTCGCACCAGAGGCAGAAGCCAGGGCCACTCGACCGCCAGGGCGAAGAAGCGTTGCAGGTTCGTCAGTTGGCGCTTGTGCTCTGGGCTGAAGTTGAGGACCGAGGTGTCCCAGGCCACTTCGCCAATATCGTCAAAGGTGCCCACCATCCAACCATGCTCACGGGTGAACTCACCCAGCTCGGTTCTGGGATAAGGCTGGAAGATGAAGGCATGGGCATAAGCCGGCCGGCACTCGATGTTGAGGACCAGCGTCTGGAAGTCGTCCTCCAGGGTGCTGGTGGGCAGGCCGATCATGTTGGTGGTGGTAAAGTGGATGCCGCCTTCCCGTAACAACTGGGCCGCGCGAAGAATCTGCTCCCGGCTCATTTTGCGCTTGAGAAGCTCGTTGCGGAGGCGATCGTTGGCCGTTTCAATGCCCATACTGACGGAGTGACACCCGGCTTCCTTGGGAGTCGCACCTGCCCCGCTGTGACCAGGTTGGCCCGTGTGTTGCAAAAGAAAGGCAGGCCGATCTGGCGG
>JBBIJG010000318.1:0-4069 GCA_037446095.1 Caldilineae bacterium | reverse complement strand
CCCCCTGTCGCGCTCAATACTATCCGGCGAGACAATCTCCACCACCAAATCGGCCGGGCCGTCCAGGTAGTTCTCCTTCAGACGGTCCAGATGCTCACGGGCCACAAACAGCAGGTCCGGCTCGCGCCCCGACCTTTCTAGCTTCATCTGGAAGGGAGGAATCAGGACCCGCCCCAATCCCAACTGTTCTACATAGAGGCCGATAACCTGCCCCAGAAAGAGGGCTATCTCCTGGTGTCGCCTTGATGCCGGACTGGTCATGATCACCTCCCCATCCACCCACTCGGCCAAGGTGTCCTCGTCGGCCCAAGCCAGGAATTCCTCGTAGGTCATTTGGCGAGGCTGCACCGGTTCTAGCAGCACTTCCAACAAGCGACGGCGCAGCTTGTCATCCGGCAGCCCTGGTTCTTTTAACACCTCCAACAATTCGCTCTTCAGTGCGCTCATCCCTCACCTCCTGTGCCACAGACACTCAGCCTCAACTTATCTGCCCTCAACGCACATCCCCTACAGAACGTAACGATTATCTCACACTAACTTCCCGTAAGAAAAGACCAGCCGGATGCCGGCGTCGCGTATCATCTGCTGCACCTCCGGCCGCACCCGGTAGCAAAAGCAGACCGGAAATACCTCGCCCACCAGGTGCTCTCGCGCCCGCGCCACTTGTTTGATGAACCGCTCCACTTCTTTAGCCGTCAGGTTGTGCTTGGCCTCGCCTACAATCCAGATGACCCGCTCCGGCCGCGCCGGATCGCTGGCCTGGCCAAAGACGTTCACCTCTTCCGGCTTTCTACCCCAGGTTTGCCACGAGCGCTCCAACACGCCTACCTGCCAGCCGAACTCGCGCTTCAGCACGTCGTGCAGCACGATGTAAGCGATGTCCTCAATGTCCCCTCCAACCGCATCGCTCAGCCCGCCGACCTGCCGGCTCAGCTGCCGCAAGGCCCGTTCGGTGCGAGCCTGGGCCTTGGCCAGCTCTTTCACCGTCGCGTCGGTGCGAGCCTGCGCCTCGGCCAGCCGCTCTACGGCTGCTTCCAGCCTGGTTACCCGCTCCTCGGTACGGGCCTGCGCCTCGGCCAGCTCCTTCACCGCAGCGTCAGTGCGAGCCTGCGCCTCGGCCAGCCGCTCTACGGCCGCCTCCAGCCTGGTTACCCGCTCCTCGGTGCGGGCCTGCGCCTCGGCCAGCCGCTCTATGGCTGCCCCCAGGCTGCCTACCCGTTCCTCGGTACGCCGCTGGGCCTCGGCCAGGTCTGCAACGACTTGCTTGAGTTCTCGAAAGTCCTCACGTGTCACACCGGCCGCGTGTATCTGGGCAGCCACTTTGCCCAGCACACCCAGCAGCACCTCCGCCGTCTGGACATCGAAGGCTCGCTGCAAATCGGCCAGCAACGCCTCCCGCTCCATCAGCGTCAAATCGTTCCCCATGCTCCTCACCTCACTCACTTTGGCCCCCAACCCCATCGAAAGGGGGTCGCCCTCAGCGCTTCTTCCCAAACACTAACCCTCAGGTTGGCCAGTGGACCCCTCTCCCGGCAGGCCCCACCTGTGATGCCCTAGAGTTGCACTGCGTGATGCCCTCCGCAGAGCCCAACTCCACGAAATCAGAGCTGGCTTCCCTCTACCGACAAGCTCCTGCACAAGCCCTTATCTGAACCCTGGACGTATATTCACCCCTCCAAGGATAACCCTGTCGTCTACCCTCTCCCCCTTAGCACCCAATACCGGCAAACGCTCACCCGTGGACAGAACATACATCCCTACTTCAATCCAATACTCGCCCCCTTGCGCCTCAGGTTGAACGGTGAAACAATACTCATCCTCCACCACTTCCCCTATCTCCCAAAAGCTCGTAGGATAATACCCATCCACAGGCTGACTGTCTTCCTGCCCCCAGATGCGACTCTGGGCATCAATCAGGTGGGTGAAAACGGTATAGTCCTCGTTCATATCCTCCAGGGCTTCCCAGTACAAAGTCAGACAAAGGCCGGCACCCGGCTCAACGACTTTTTTATCCAGGCTATAGCCAATGAGAGCGACCTTGTTACCCAGATTATATCGCTCCATGCCAACCCCCAGAGGTTGCAACGGTTCGGCCGGAGAAAGCTTGATCTGAGCAATGAAGGCATGGCTAAGGCGATTCATGCTTTTATCATAAACGAGCAACCGCGCCCTGGCCTTGGGATCATAGAGGAAAACCTCAATCCGACACACACTGGGAGCAAGGGCCTCCTTCGAAACGGTCACACTATAGGTTTCCGCGAACACATCCTGGGGTTCCCACTGGCTCGTGGGATGCATCCCCGTCCCTGAATCAATGTCTTGCTGCCCAATGATTTGGTCATCTCGTCCCCAAAGCCTTAACGACACGGTATAATCCCGCTCCATTCTCTGGAGGGCTCTCCAATAAAGCGTCACCTGCAACGTCTCTCCAGGTCGGACCTCTTCACTGCTGAGACCATAACCGACTAACTCGGCTTTTGCCTCATAGAAAAAATTCGATAGATGGGGAATCCCTGCTACATCAGCCGGAGAGAGGGGAGATGGTTTAGGGGGACGGTATATCTTGATACTGGCGCCAGGGTGCTCCATCAAAGGCCCCACAATCTCTTTGACAAGGGTAAACTCCCGAAACAGCATATCATATTGACTCACTTGCTCAGCATATTTGTGCGGATCAGTGCGAAGTCTACTATACCAAACCGAGCTAACGACAAGGTACTCAAAATCCCGCCACCGTTCCGGGCCTATATCAACTATACTCCACCGGTAATCAGCCCTGTAAAATTCTTCAGGAAGGTATGGACCGTGGCATTCCACGAGAAAAGTTGCCCCTGCAGGGATATTCTGTTGAATCCACTCCGTCGCCAGTGTCCGTACGTCTTTTTGCGCCAACCAATAATTGGTTGCCACCACCGCCTTAGCGGGTTCTACTACTACCATCAATGTAGGAAAGACAGCCAATACAATAGTTCCAACTCTTTTTAAAGAACTCAACCTATTCACCAGAAGAGCCCCTATATCTGCCACAAATATTCCAGCAGTCAGCGCCAGAAAAGGTATCATGGGCATCAACCAGCGATCAAACCTCACTGTGAAAAAAATCATTGTAAGGTAATATGCCAATGGGAGTGATATAATGAGTAACCTGTCTCCTCGCCCTTTAGATAGCGCTACCCAAACTAGCCCACCGATTGATAAAGGAAAAACGTATTTCCAGTCCCGGGCAAGAACCCTAATAGCCCATAACCAGGTATCCGTTCCACTGGCACCAGGATGACTTCCTCCAAAGACATAAGGATTATCCCAAATCGGGCGGATGAAGAAATTACAGTAATTCATGAGAGACGAGACGATCTGTTGACCTGAGATCAGGAGGACAGATAGTGTGGATAGAAGGACAGCCGCAAGGACCATTCCCGCTCTATTCTTATGCCAGATCTTCTTGATACTCGCTCGGTTTCTCCAAAGACTTAACACTGGTGCCAAAAAGAGCGGCACAAGGACAATTCGCCCATTTGGTTTGGCATAAATGGCCAACACAGCTACCGGTAGTGCCAGAAGGTAGTACCACCATCCACGCTGGTATGCTAGAATGATTATGTAGGTTGCTAACAGAATCAAAAAGGTCCCAGGAACGGCCGTTGTGAGAAAGTGCGAATGTAAGGTATGTATTGGCGAAAAGGTAAGAAAAGCGGCGGCAATTAAGCCCGCCTCTCGAGAAGCTACTCCTTTTCCAAGCACATATAGCACTAAGACAGTCAGCGTCCCAATCAGAGCCACCGCCACCCTGCCCCACAAATAGAATTCCGGGAAATCAGTTGGCAGTCCAATTCCCAGTGGTGAGACAAAGGTAATCTTATCCAGCGAGATCGGTTCTCCGCGCCAAGACCTGTACAGGAGAGCCACCTGGCCCACAAGAAATTGGACATGCACACTGAAGCTCACACCTGGCTTCCAGATGCCTCTCTGTATCATCTCCAGGGCTTGATTACACACGGCATATTCATCAGGATGGTACCCGACATACGGCAGGCCATAGCTAATGCCATAGGCTCGAACTGCCAAAGCA
>JBBIJG010000317.1:3191-4071 GCA_037446095.1 Caldilineae bacterium | reverse complement strand
GTCGGCAAGTTCGCCGATTGTTCTTTCTAAAGGATTCGCATCGATCATCGGACTCGGCCCCGTAATTCCTCTAGAATCTCCCACGACAGAGCCATCTCGCCCCCGGAAAAGTGTACGTAAGGCAAGATATGGCCGTTTTTGTCCTGAACAAACAAAGGCTCAAGATCCTCGTCTTTGATGATCACTGTCGGCACTTTCTTGTTCTTTGCGAACCCAATCAGATCTGGATACCCCCGTCTTACCAGCGGTTTGCCTTTGCCATAGTCTGGCATCTGGCTGGCCACCCACAGACTGTTCTCCACCTCAACGGCTATAAGCGCCTTCGAGAGCAAGAACTTGAGTGACTCCTCGGGCGTGAAGGGGATATTCTCCAGACCTACTGTATCCAGTTGCCTGTGGACTGCCTCATAGTCAGGTTGGGGCAGGATCAACAGATCGGGCCGCTTACCGACCGTGCTTGCTTGGTCAAGACGTTCAAAGTACCCTTCCATCTCCTGAGGGTCAGACGGTGCCACACTGGAAGGCCCGTACGGGACAGCCCAGAACTCTCCGGTGGCATTGATGGCTCTCACAACGACGTCTTCGGCCCAGCGCCCTTGCGACCATTGCATCAAGAAGTCACTCCCTCGAAGATAACGGGGATTCAGATAGAAGTTGCAAAGTTCTTGACTAAACGACCCGGGTAGCAGAATCTCAAGGTCAACCGCCGCTGTTTGCAAGAACCTCTCAAAACTGTCAAAGGCGCAATGACGTTTTCCCATTCAATCAGTCCCCTTTTATCCCGCTATTACCTGACTCATGGGCTTGGCCAATGCCGCCGTTTTGGCTAACGCTAAGTAGTTCGCCAAAAGTTTTTCCACTTTTTAGGCAAGCCTTCGAC
>JBBIJG010000317.1:0-3076 GCA_037446095.1 Caldilineae bacterium | reverse complement strand
CCCCCGAACCCCCGGTTGGGGGGCGGAAGCCCCCCAACACCCCCCGCAAGAAAGTTACGTGGATCACGGCATTTTGCCATGTTTCCCGCCTATAAAAAGTAATTGCGCCCGCCAACTTCGTCTCAGCCGTGCCCGGAATAGTCCAGAATGTGCCTTCCGGATTCCGTTGCCACACCGCCGTCTGTTTGATCGTTCAAAGGGAGCCTGTCCCTGCACCCCGGCGGTTTGTCAGACCAGCCATGACCCGTTCGAGAAGGCCCAACTTCAGTTCCGTCTGGTTCTCGTACTGTCCCTGATAGGCCCTGGTTTCCTCGCCCAGGTCATAGCAGGTGGTGTTTTCCAGGTCAACCAACACGCCGGGCAGCCCGAGGCGTTCAAAGTCGGCCTGGTGCTTGGCATAAAAGGCCTCACAGCAGGAGCCAACGAAAGCTTCAGCCCCTTGCTCGCGGCAGTGGGTCAGCACCTCTTCCAGCATCTCGTAGTTCTGGATGGTAAGGGGGGTCAGGCCGTACCTGTCAGCTAGGTCATAAGCCTCGCCGATGCTGCACAGCCCGCAGCGGTCACAGCCCTCCCGGTAGCGATAGTCACAGGCCGGCAGCTTGGCGCAGTAGGGGAGGAGCAGGAAAGCCGGACGGGGCATCTGGGCGAGAGGTTTAACCACGGTGAAGAGGTCGTTGGCCTCGGCTAGGTCAATGCCCAGGTGTCTGTACTCCAACTTGGCCAGGGCCTGGCCTATGGTGCGAACGATGTCAGCGGGGCTCACGCCGGGGAGGCGCACCTTTTTCTCGGCGAAAAAGCCCTCAACGATGTGTCGCACGCTGTCTTCATCGGCGGGGGCATCCTTCAGGCGGGCCTCCAGGTCAAAGATGGCTCGCCTGGGGTAGGCGAAGAAGTCACCGGTGAAAAAGGCCATCTTGATACGCCTGGCCCGGCTGTCCACAACCAGGGAGACGCGGACGAGCCCGCCCGCGCTTTTGTAAAGGGCGTGCAACTCCTGACGCTCTGACAAAGGGCGCCGCAGACCGTAGATCCATTCCTGACTGCGGAAGTAGGGGAGCTTGGACGCCAGAAGCTGCTCCTCGGCCGCGCTCAGAGGGCCAGGGACGAACTCGATACCGAGAAGCTCGGCAAAACCCTGGGCCAGGGCGGCTTTGATCTCGTCCAGAGGTGGAAGGCGCCCCAGTTCCCAGGCCAGGCAGGTTACCCGTTCCCGCAGAGAGGCGACCTCCTTGTCCTTGAGTTTCTCGGTAGGGATGCGCAGGGCACGCAGCATGGTCTCCACGTCGAAATCCACCAGGAGGGTGCCCTGGAAGAGGAAAACCCCGTCCAGCTCGGTGCCGCCAGTGCCTGAGATTTTGCGTCCGTTTACCTCGATGTCGTTTTTGGGGCGAAAAGTGGCCTGCACTCCCAGTCTGGCCAGGCCCCGGATAGCACCTTGGCATATCTGAGCGTAGAGATTTTCAATGCCTTGGGGCAGGCGAGGGTGATTCACCGGGGCGTAGATCTCCCAACCCAATTGGGACTCGTCAAAGAAGAGGGCTCCACCACCGGTGATGCGTCGGTTGGTCTCGATACCCCGCTGGCGGCAGAAGTCAAGCCTGATTTCCTGCTCTACAGCCTGGTGGTAGCCCACCAGGGTGCAGGGTGGTGAGAACTGCAAGAAGCGCAGGGTATTGGGAACCAGGTTCTGACTCCTGGCCTCCAGGATGGCCTCGTCCAGGGCCATGTTCTCGGCCGCCGGACGGGGGCCCGTGTCCAGAAGCCGCCAGACTTCCATTGCACTCCCTCACATCTTCCGTCGCTCACACCTTGGGCTATGCAACTTATGCCAGGGGACTTCAAACCGTTCTAGAACGGCGGGGGTTTCCAGCACAGCCGCAAACTCCCGCAGCCAGGGGTGGGATCATACCCCCCTCCGACGTTCGGCCAGACGGACAAAGGCCTGGCTTTGCTCGATCAAACGCTCGATTTTCAGACGCTCCAGGGTTTCCCAGTCTCCGCCAGACTGGCGGCCGGCGTGCTCCCACAATTGATAGAGTTCCTCGAAAATGCGACGAGACTCGGCCGGCGTCATCCTGGCCAGTCGGGCCATCCGCTCGGCTTCGATGAATTCATTGGCTTCGGCGTAGCCGCGGAGCGCTCTCGCCACCTGGGGATTCACGTTACTCACCTCTGAGCGAGACCTTGTCCAGAGTGACCAGCAGCGGCGGCTGGTCCTCGATGCTGGCTCCCGCTTCGTAGCCGAATAGCTCTTTCACGTCCCGGCGCAGCAGGGAATACAGAATGGTCAAAGGAATCTCCGCCGGGCACGCCCGTTCACATTCGCCACAGCCTACACATTTGCCGACGGTGTGCATGGCCCGGATGACGTGAAAAGTGGGGAAGAGCGGCGGCAGTATTCCTGTCTCTACCCACAGTTTGTCCTCCAGCACACATTCCTCGCAGAAACACTCGGGGCAGGCGTTCCGACAGCCGTAACACTTGAGGCACTTGGCGAACTGGCGTTTCCAGAACTCCAGCCGTTCTTCGCGGCTGAGGGCCTCGTGCTCGGAGATCAGCCTGTCCGCCACGCCTTCGACCTTCTCGCCTACTATGAGATTTTGGGGATAGGGCGTGGCACAGCGACATTCCTCGGCCTCTTCGGCGCTGCAAGCGATGCCGATGATCCTCACCTTGTCCAGGTTGACCTGCTGTCGCTTGGCCAGCTCGATCAAGGCGCGCTCGTCGCAGCCGCGGGCCACCACGCCCAACCGGGCGTCAGAGTCAGCGTCTTGGAGCAGTTGCACCACTGAAGCCATAGGGTATTTAGGCGTGAGCACCAGTTCGGCCAGGTCATCGCCTGGATGGTACAGGTGGGGAGCCACCCCCTCGCTGGACCCACGCAGGGCCAGCACGCCCTCCACCTCCGGCAGGATGCGTTCGATTTCAGTTCGCAGTTGCTCAATGAGAATCACGGACTACATTCTCTCCCTCAGAAATAGGCGCTCCCGATTGTGCTCGCATGCGGTGATATGCAGCGACAAGAGTGGAATCGTCTAAGTAGCTCGCCAAAAGTTTTTTAACACTTTTAGGCAAG